>NZ_JBBEGC010000006.1:0-183511 GCF_037401995.1 Saccharothrix sp. CCNWYY140 | reverse complement strand
GCGGCGGTGCGGCGGGCGGCGGTGCGGCGGCCGGCGGCGCGGCGGGGTGGGGCGGTGCGGCGGCGGTGGCTGGCGGCGCGACGGTGCGGCGGGGCGGTGGGCCGGCGGGGTGGGTGTGGTGGGTGGGTGGAAGAGGTGCGGGGGAGTGGTATGTGAGTTGTGTTGGACGTTGGCGATGTTTTTGGTCGGAAAGCATCGCCGGCGTCCAACACAACTCACATCTATCCCAGCGCCGCCAGCCGCCCCTCCACCCGCTCCACATCCCGAGCCCGCCCCTGCGCCCGGTACCCCTCCAACGCCCGCTCCCAACAACCCCGAGCCCGCGCGACCTCCCCCGTCACCCGATAGGTTTCACCCATCCGATCCAGGGTGTTGGCCGCGCTGTACGTCTCCCCCAACGAAGAACACAGGGCCAGCGCCTCCTCGAACCGCGCCAAGGCCTCCTCGTACCGCCCGGTCTGGTGGTCGATGAACCCCAGGCTGTCCAGGATGTTCGCCTGCACGTTCAGGTACGACTGCCGGCGCGCCAACTCCAACGCCGCCAGGCACGAGGCCCGCGCCGGCTCGTACGAACCCAGCTTCGCCTGCAACCACCCGAGGGCGTTGAGCGCGTAAGCCTCCCAGATCGGCAGTTCCAACTCCCGGTACAACCGCAGCGCCTCGCCGACGTGCTCCAACGCGTCCGCGGGCCGTCCCTGCCGCTCGTACGCGCCCGCGAGGTTGTTGCGGATGTGTGCTTCCGCCTGCCGGTCACCCGTCCGGGTCACCAACTCCAGCGCGGAGTGCAACCGTGCCAACGCCTCCTTGTGCAGCCCGGCCTCGCCGGCGGCCGTTCCCAACCGCCGGTACGCCAGGGTCCGCGCCACCGGGTCGCCCAGCCGGTCCGCCGCCGCGACGCCGGCCCGCCACACGAGGACCGAGTCCACCAGGTGGCCGCGGCGCACCAGGAAGTTGTCCATCGACCACGCCAGCCGCCACACCGCCTCGTCGGCCGCGACCCGCTGCACGGCCGGCAGGTTCGCGTGCTCGGCCTCGAACCACGACAGGGCCGCGGCCTCGTCCGGCAACTCCAGGGGCACCCCGGTGCACTCGCCCAGCTCGATGGGCACCCGGTGCGGGTCCAACAGGCGGTCGGCGGCGAAAGCGGTGTGCAGGTAGTGGTCGACCACCCGGGTCAGCGCCGCGCGGTCGGTGACGTCCCGGGCCGCGTACAGCTTGACCAGGTCGTGCATGGACCACCGGCCGGGCGCGTGTTGCCGCACCAGGTGCGCGTCCTCCAGCGCCCGGAGCACCGCCCGTGCCGCGGGCACCGGCAGACCGGTCAGGCTGGCCGCCGCGTGCAGCCCGAAGTCCGCGCCCGGCGCCAACCCCAGCAGCGTGAACGCCCGCGCCTGCTCGGTGCTCAACGCCTCGACCGACCACGACAGCACCGCGGGCAGGCTCGCGGCGGGGTTGTCGTCGTCCAGCGCGCCCGGGTCGTCCCGCAACGACGCCGCCAGGGCGCCCAGCGGCAACCACGGGTTCGCCGCCGCCCGGCCGGCCACGAGGCCCAACGCCAGCGGGAAGCCGTGGCACCGGGCCGCCAGGTCGTCGACGTCCTCGCGTTCACCCAGCACGGACACCAGGACTTCCCGGGACTCGGCCGCGCCCAGGACGTCCAGCGCCAGGGGCCGGGCGCCGTGGCGCGCGACGACCTCGGTCAGCCGGTTGCGGCTGGTGATCAGGACCGCGCACCCCGGGCTGCCGGGCAGCAGTGGCACCACCTGGGCGGCGTCGCGGGCGTTGTCCAGCACGACCAGCACCCGCTTGTCCGCCAGCACGCTCCGGTACAGCCCGGACTGCGCCGCCAGGTCCGCCGGCACGTCCCGCGGCTCGACGCCCAGCGCGGTCAGCAGCCCGCGCAGCGCCGCGCCGGGGTCGAGCGGGGCGGTCGGGCTGAACCCCTGCAAGTCCACGAACAGCTGCCCGTCCGGGAAGCGGTCCGCGTGCCGGTGCGCCCAGTGCAGCGCCAGCCAGGTCTTCCCGATGCCGCCGGTGCCCGCGATCGCCGAGATCACGACCGTGCCCCGCTCGTCCAGCGCCTCGGTCAACGCGGCCAGTTCCCCGGCCCGGCCGGTGAAGCGCGGGGGAGGGGCGGGCAACTGGCGGGGCACCACGACCGTGCGCGCGTCCAGCGCGGGGTCCGCCGCCAGGATGCGTTGGTGCAGGTCGCGCAGGGCCCGGCCGGGGTCGGCGCCCAGTTCCTCGACCAGCCGGGCGCGCACCAGCCGGAACTCCTCCAGCGCGTCCCCGACCCGACCGGCCCGGTACAGCGCCACCATGTACTGGCCGACGACCCGCTCGTCCAACGGGTGCTCGGCCACCCGCGCAGCCAGCTCGGCCACCAGCTGTTCGCCCTCGCCCGCGTGCAGCCGCTCGTCGGTCAGGTCGCACTCGGCGCGCAGCCGCTCCTCGCGCAGCAGCTGCCGCTCGCCCTCGGCCCAGGCACCCTCCAGCCCGGTCAACGGGTCGCCGCGCCACAGCGCGACCGCCTCGGCCACGTCCTTCCCGCGCAGCGCCCGGAACCGGTGCAGGTCCACGGCGTCCTCGTCGAGCACCAGCACGTACCCGCCCGAGCGCCGCTCGATCCGGGCCGGCGCCAGCAGCTGCCGCAGCCGGGACACGTAGGTGGCCAGGGTCTCCCGGGGTCGGCGCGGCGCGTCCGCGCCCCACACGGCCTCGACCAGCCGGTCCACCGGCACGACCCGGCCGACCTCCAGCGCCAGCGCCGCCAGCACGCACCGCTGCTTGGCGGGCCCGAGGTCGACGGAACGCCCGTCGACCCGGGCCACCACCTCGCCCAGCACCAGGACCCCGACCACACCACCCTCCGCCGGGGGTTCGCGTCGGTCGATCCCCACGTGATCCGGACCCGTCAGCTGTTGCGTAGGAACCGGTCCAGCACCCGGACGCCGAACTGCAAGGCGTCCACGGGCACGCGTTCGTCCACCCCGTGGAACAGGCCGGAGAAGTCCAGGTCAGCCGGCAGCTTCAGGGGTGCGAAACCGAAGTTCCGGATGCCCAGCTGCTGGAACGACTTCGCGTCCGTGCCGCCCGACAGCATGTACGGCAGCACCTTCGCGCCCGGGTCCTCGGCGGTGATCGACGCGGTCATGGCGTCGACCAGCGCGCCGTCGAACGTGGTCTCGACCGGCGGGAGGCCGATCCACTCGCGCTCGACGTCGGGGCCCAGCAGTTCGGCCAGTTCCCGGTCGAAGGCCTCCTCGCGGCCGGGCAGGATGCGGCAGTCCACAGTGGCCTCGGCCACCGACGGGATCACGTTCGCCTTGTAGCCGGCGGACAACATGGTCGGGTTCGCCGTGTCGCGCAGCGTGGCGCCGATCATGCGGGACAGCGCGCCGAGCTTCCCGACCGCGCCCTCGATGTCGTCCTCGGGGAAGTCCAGGCCGGTGATCTCGGAGACGCCATCGAGGAACTCGCGCACCGACGGCGTGATCACGATCGGGAACCGGTGCTGCCCCAGCTTCGTCACCGCCGCCGCGAGCTTCGCGACCGCGTTGTCCCGGTGGATCATCGACCCGTGCCCGGCGGTGCCGCGGACCCGGAGCTTGAGCCACCGGATGCCCTTCTCGGCGGTCTCGACCAGGTAGGCCCGGACGTCGTCCTTGAGCGTGATCGAGAAGCCGCCGACCTCGCTGATCGCCTCGGTGACCCCCTCGAACAGCTCGGGCCGGTTGTCCACCAGCCACTTCGCGCCGAACATCCCGCCGGCCTCCTCGTCGGCGAGGAACGCGAACACGATGTCGCGGGGCGGCACCACGCCGTCGCGCTTGAACCGCCGGGCCACGGCCAGGGACATGGCGACCATGTCCTTCATGTCCACGGCCCCGCGCCCCCACACGTACCCGTCCTGCACCGCGCCGGAGAACGGGTGCACCGACCACTCCGACGCGTCGGCCGGCACGACGTCCAGGTGCCCGTGCACCAGCAGCGCGCCCCGCGAGGGGTCGGCCCCGGCCAGCCGCGCGACGACGTTCCCGCGGCCCTTCGCCCCGGACTCCACGTAGGTCGTCTCGTACCCGACCTCTTCGAGCTTCTCGGCGACCCACTCGGCCGCCTTCCGTTCCCCGACGAGCGTCGCGGGATCCCCGGTGTTGGTGGTGTCGATCCTGATCAGCTCGCTGGCGAGGCCGACGACCTCGTCCTGCGCCACCCGGAGGCCTTCTTCGACGTTGCTCACCACGCCTTCCTACCACTGGCTCCACGACCCGCGAGCCACCGACCTGCCTTGCGACCCGCCCCGCCTCACGGCCTGCCTTGCGCGGACGTCCTGGGGGAGGACCATGAGAGGGGTCGACGGATCGGAGGTGGCTCGCGGTGCCGGACGACTTCTTCGGCTTCGGCTCCAACCCCCTGGAGGACCTGGTCGGCAGGCTCTTCGCGGGCTTGGGCGCGCCCACCTCGCCGACCCGCCGCGCCGAGCGCTTCGGGCGCGACCTGACCGCCGCCGCCCGGGACGGCGCGCTGGACCCGGTCGTGGGGCGCGACGACGTGATCGACGAGGTGGTCGAGGTGTTGTCCCGGCGCACCAAGAACAACCCCGTGCTGATCGGCGACCCCGGGGTGGGCAAGACCGCGATCGTGGAGGGCATCGCGAGCCGGATGGCCTCCGGCGACGTGCCGCCCACGCTGGCCGAGCGGCGGCTGATCTCGATCGACCTGGCCGCGATGGTCGCCGGTTCGAAGTACCGGGGCGAGTTCGAGGAGCGCCTCCAGGGCGTCATCGACGAGGTCGCGGCGACCAACCGCATGATCGTCCTGTTCATCGACGAGCTGCACACCGTCGTGGGCGCGGGCAGCGCCGAGGGTGCCGTGATGGACGCGGCGAACATCCTCAAGCCCGCGCTGACCACCGGTCGCCTGCAACTCGTCGGCGCCACCACCGTCGAGGACTACCAGCGACACATCGCGAAGGACGCGGCCCTCGAACGCCGGTTCCAGCCGGTCCTGGTGGACGAGCCCACGACCGAGCAAGCCGTCACCATCCTCACCGCCCTGCGCTCCCGCTACGAACGCCACCACGCCGTGCGCGTCACCGACGAGGCCCTCCGCGCGGCCGTGGACCTCTCCGCCCGGTACGTCACCGAGCGGTTCCTGCCCGACAAGGCCATCGACCTGATGGACCGGGCGGGCGCGCGGGTCCGGCTGCGGCAGAAGACGCCGCCCCCGGACCTCGACGCGCTGGAGGCCGAGGTCCGCCGCCTGGACGAGGAGGACTCGCCGCGCCTGGCCGAGGCGCGGGCGGCGCTGGCCGCGGCCCGGAACGCCCTGGCCCACGCCCCGGAGGTCACCGCCGACGACGTCGCCGAGGTGGTCTCCCGCAGCACCGGCATCCCGGTGACCCAGCTGACCGAGCCCGAACGCCACCGCCTGCTGCACCTGGAAGAACAGCTGCACCGCCGGATCGTCGGCCAGGAGGAGGCCGTGGAGGCGGTGGCCGACGCCGTCCGCCTGGGCCGTGCCGGTCTGAAGCACCCGAACCGCCCCACCGGCTCGTTCCTGTTCCTGGGGCCGACCGGCGTGGGCAAGACCGAGGTGGCCCGCGCGCTGGCCGAGGCCCTGTACGGCTCGCCGGACCGCCTGATCCGGCTGGACATGTCGGAGTTCGCGCAACAGCACACCGTGACCCGCCTGACCGGCGCGCCGCCCGGCTACGCCGGCTACGACGACCCCGGCCAGCTGACCGGCGCGGTCCGGCGCACGCCGTACTCGGTGGTCCTGCTGGACGAGGTCGAGAAGGCCCACCCGGAGGTCTTCAACACCCTGCTCCAGGTCCTGGACGCGGGCCGGCTGACCGACGCGCACGGCCGGACCACGGACTTCGCCAACACCGTCATCATCATGACCAGCAACATCGGCGCGGACCAACTCCTCACCGCCACCACCACGGACCACCTGCGCGACCCGCTGATGGCCGCGGTCCGCCGCCACTTCCGCCCCGAGTTCCTCAACCGCCTGGACGAGGTGATCCTGTTCCGCGGCCTGGACGCCGACCACCTGCGCCAGATCACCGTCCTCCTGCTGGAGGACACCCGCGAGCGCCTGCGCGCCCAGGACATCACCCTGGAGGTGACCGCCGAGGCCGTGGACTGGCTGGCCACCACCGGCTACGTCCCGGAATTCGGCGCCCGCCCCCTGCGCCGGACGATCTCCCGCGAACTGGACCGCCGCCTGTCCCGCGCCCTGCTCTCCGGCGACCTGCGCCCGGGCCACCACGTGGTGGTGACCATCGACGACGGCACCCCGACCCTGACCATCACCCCGCGACCCGAGCACTGAGCCACCCCGGCCCGCCCCCCGCCGCCGAGACCGCGCCCGCGCCCGCGCCCGGTGTCAGCCGGGGACGCACCTCGCCAGCACGGCGGCGGCGCGCTCGGTGCCGTAGCGGTAGCCGGTGGTTTGCAGGACGGCTTCCGCTTGTGCCGCCAGCGATCCGGCCTCCACCAAGTCGTGCTCGGTCAACGCCCCGAGGGCCAGCGTGGTCAGGGCCGTGCCCTCCTCCATCCGGTACCCGGCGCGGCGGGCCGGGACCAGGGCGCGCTCGCCGAGCGCCCGCGCACCCGACACCTGCCCGGTCGTCAGGGACAGCTCCGCCAAGCCCCGGCACGCCTGCACCACACCGGTCAGGTACGGCCTGCCGACCTGGGACAGCGCCCGCGCGGTCTCCAGGTGGCGCCGCGACTCCTCGGGCGACGCGGTCACCAGCACCCCGCCGACCATGTTCAGCACGTCGACGCGGTTGCGCGTGCGGCCCTGGTCCTCGGCCAGCCGCACCGCGGACCGCCCGCGCGTGACGGCGGTGCCCAGGTCGCCGCTGTCCCGGTGCAGCACGGCGATCAGGGCCGTGCCCAGGGCCTCGAACGACCGGTTGCCCAGCCGCGCGTGCACGGTGACGGAGTGCTCCAGCAGGTCGTCCGCCTCGGCGTACCTGCCTAAGTGGGACAGCACACCGCCCAGACAGGTCCGGCTCTTGCTCGTGCCGCTCACCGAGCCCGCCGCGGCGAAGAACGCCGCACCGCGCTCGAAGTGGGCCGCCGCGCCCTCCAGCTCGCCCAGGTGCCACAGCACCACACCGAGGTTGTGCCACGCGGAGGCCTGGCCGGCCGCGTCGTCGGCGCGCTCGGCCACGCGCAGGGCGGCCCGCAGGTGGTCGACCGCCGGGTGCAGCCGCTCGGTCTCCCACAGCACGACACCCATCCGGCTGTGCGCCTCCGCCTCCCCGGCCGCCCAGTCGGCGGCGCGGGCGAGGTCCAGCGCCAGCCCGTACTCGTGTTCGGCCAGGTCGTAGTCCGCGCCGCCGAAGCGGGCCGCCGCCGAGTTGAGCGTCGCGGCGGCGCGGTCGCGCGGGGCTTCGGCGGCACGCAGGGCCGCGTCGGCGGCCACCCGCCAGTCCGCGTGCAGGCCGCGCAGCTCGAAGTACCCGCGCAGGCCGTCGGCGAGCGCGACGGCCTCCCGGCCGGGCGCGGCGCGGACCGCGGCGACGAGGTTGGCCCGCTCGGCGTCCAGCCACGCCGACGCGGCGGCCTCGTCCGGGAAACCCGCTCCCGAAGTCGTGACGGGCAGCCGCGGCTTGTCCGGGTACAACGCGCGGGCGGCGTCCTCGACCCCGCTCAGGTAGTGCTCCAGCAGCCGGGCCGACGCCCGCCGCGCCTCGTCGGCCGGGGCCAGCCGCGCGGCGTAGAGGCCCAGCAGGTCGTGGAAGCCGAACCGGCCGCTGGCCCGTCGTTCCAGCAGGTGCGTGGCGGTCAGCTCGTCCAGCACCGGCCGCACGTCCGATCCGCCGGACAGCGCTTGAGCTGCCGCCACCGCGAAGTCCTCGCCCGGCACCACACCCAGCAGGCCGAACAACCGCTGTGCGGCCGGGCTCAGCCGAGCGTGCGACAGGTCGAAGGCGCGCCGCACGTCGGCCTGGTCGTCGTCGCCCAGCGACAGCCCGCTCAGCCGCTCGTCGTGCAACCGCCGCACGTACTCGGCCAGCGGCTGGTCGGCGACGGCCGCGGCGGCGATGCGCAGCGCCAGCGGCAGGCCGCCGCACAACCGCACCAGCTCCGCCGCCTCCGCCGGTTCCGCCGCCACCCGCTGCGCGCCGACGTGGCGGCGCAGCAACTCCAGCGCGTCGGCCACGGGCAGCGCGGCGGGCTCGACGCGGTGCCCGCCCTCCTTGGCGACCAGGCCCGGCAGCCGGTGCCTGCTGGTGACCACGACGAGGCACCCCGGCTCGCCCGGCAGCAGCGGGCGCACCTGCGCCACGCTCCTCGCGTTGTCCAGCAGCACCGCCACGCGCCGCCCGGCCAACGCGGTCCGGTACGCGGCGGCGGCCTCGTCCACGTCCGCGGGCACGTCCTCCGGCGGCACACCCAGCGCCCGCAGCAACCGCCCCAACGCCTCCACGGGCTCCACCGCGGGCGACCACGAGTGGCCGCGCAGGTCGACGTGCAGCTGGCCGTCGGCGAACCGGTCGGCGACCCGCCGCGCCCAGTGCACGGCCAGGCTGGTCTTGCCGATGCCCGCCGGACCGGTGATCAGCACCAGCGGCCGGTCGACGGCGGCGTCGAGCGCGGCCAGCTCCGATCGCCGCCCGGTGAAACCCCCGATGTCGGCGGGCAGCTGCCGGGGCGTCGGCGCCGGCGGCCGGGCGCGCGGCACGGCGTCGCCTGGTGATGCGGTCTCGTCCTGCGGTCCGGTGTCGTGCCGCGGTCCGGGATCGTGCTGCGGTCCGGTGTCGTGCCGTGGTCCGGTGTCGTGGCGCAGGGCGGCGTCGTCGCGCAGGACCATGACCTCCAGCTCCGCCAGCGCCGGCCCCGGCGGCAGACCGAGTTCGTCGGCGAGGACCTCGCGGGCCCGCTGGTAGGCGTCGAGCGCGTCACCACGGCGGCCGGACCGGTACAGCGCGAGCATCAGCTTGGCGTGCCACGACTCCCGCAGCGGGTGCTCGGCCACCAGCGTGGCCAGCTCGCCGACGAGGTCGCGGTGCCGGCCCAGCTCCAGGTCGACGTCCAGCCTCCGCTCCAGGCACGCCAGCCGCTGTGCCTCCAGCCGGTCGGCCTCGGCCGTGAGCACCCGACCGCCGAGCCCGGCGAGAGCGGGTCCGCGCCACAGCGCGAGCGCCGCGCGCAACCGGTCCCCGGCCTCGGTGAACCGCCGCGCCGCGACGAGGTCGTCCGCTTCCCGCACCAGGGCCTGGAACCGGTCCGCGTCCACGTCGTCCGCGTCGAGCACGAGACCCGCCGAGGCCCACGTGATCGGCACGCCGAGGTTGCGCCGCAGGGCCGCGGCGCAGTTGTGCACCTGCGCCCGGCTGGTCCCGGGCGGTTCGTCGTCCCACAGCACGGTGATCAGCCGGTCCAGCCCCACCGCGCGCCCGTGCGCGAGCAGGAGCACGGCGAGCAGCTTCTTCTCCCGCGGACCGCCGATCCGGACCGCCGCGTCCCCGCGCCACGCGGCGACCGGTCCCAGCACGCCGAACCGCACTCGATCCACCCCCGGATAGTCGACGGATGCAGGACGCGTGAAACCCCTCCTTACGTTGTCGTTCGCCGGGGGAGAGACGTTGCGGTCCACCGGCGTTCCAGGGCATCTCGACGGATCGACCGAGGGAGGAACGATGGTGCGCAGATTCCTGGCGCTGCCGCTGCTGGCGGCGCTGTTCGCACTGCTCGCGCCGCACACGGCGCAGGCGGCCAGCGGCGGGGGCTGCCGCAACACCTACGACGTGGGCGCGTGCGTCAGCTACTCGTCCACCTACAAGCGGGTGTCGGCGGACTTCTACCTCAACAGCAACAACCGGGGTTCGTGCACGGCCAAGCTGTACATCCGGGTCAACGGCACCTGGCACTACAAGTACACCGCTTTCCTCGACCACTACGGGCGCTACCCGGAGGGTCACGTGTCGGTTAGCGGCAGCGGCACCGCGTACAGCGAGGTCGACTTGTACGACTGCTCGGGCAACTACCAGTACAGCGCCCGCAGTCCCAGCCTGTACTACCCGTGACCGTGATGGGGCTGAGCCGGTCCGCGGACCGGCTCAGCCCCATCGGGCATCAGTCGCGGAACAGGGCTTCCGTGTCGAGCTTTCCCCAGCCGTAGCGCGGGTTCCACACCGGGCCGGTGGACTGGTCGCGGCGGGCTGTGACGCGTAGGCGTTGCTGGACCTCTTCGGGGGTCAGGCGGGGTTCGCGTTGCAGCATCAAGGCGACGACGCCAGCCACGAACGGGGTTGCCATGCTGGTGCCCTGGATGGTGACGTACTTGCCGGACGGGTGCCGGCGCGCCGCCAAACGGGGTTCCGTGGCCATCTCCGAGCCCGCGGACAGTGCCGCCGTGACGACCTGGCCCGGTGCCACGATGTCGGGTTTCTGCGCGCCCGAGCGGGTGGGGCCCTGGCTGGAGAACGTCGACAGGGTGTCCACCGGCAGGCCCGGCAGGGCCGCGTCGCCCTGCGGTCCCTCGAACCTGTTGCGGCTGATCAGGGAACCCACCGAGATCGCGCGCTCCTCGGTCGCGGGCATGCCGAGGGAGTAGCCCTCCACCGGTGCGCCGGGGAACATCAGGCGACCGCCGTTCACCGACCCCGCCCACGCGTGGACCTCGCCGTGCACGACGGACAGCGGCGTGATGCGGATGGTCCACCGGTCGTCGACCGTGCCGTTGATCATCAGGAAGGTCAGGTTCTGCTCGCGGTTGACCGGGTTCTCCACGAAGTCGGCCACGAAGACCCCGTCCGGAGTGGACGTCTCGCCGGTGTTGGGCTCGAACCGCGTCCCGTCGGGCGTCTCCACGAACACGTCGACCTCGTCGCCGCGCGGGATCCACACGTCGCAGAACACCAGCCCGGTGTCCGGGACCCGCACGGTGAACGTGAGTTCCTCGCCGACCACCAAGCGGCCCTGGGCGTGCACGCCGTCGTCGCCCTCGTTGCCGGCCGCCACGACCACGATCCGCCCCGGCCCGGTGGCGCGGGCGATCTCGTTCTCGATGGCCGACGTGCCGTCGTGGGCGCCGAAGTGGCCGCCCAGGCTGAGGCTGACCACCGCGGGCCGGTCGCCGGCCAGCGCGAAGGCCTGCCGGATGCCCTCGATGATGTGCACGTCCAGCAGCGGCTCGGCGCGCACGCCCATCAGCGACGCCTCGGGCGCCACCCCGCGGAAGCGGCGGTTGGCCGTGCCCCGCCCGTTGCCGGCGGCGATGGACGCGCAGTGCGTGCCGTGGCCGCCCGGGTCGCCGGGCGGGATGGCGGGGCCGCCGTTGAGCGCCTTGTTGATCGCGCCGGCGTCGAAGACGTCGAACTTCGACTCCTCCGTGCCCTGCGGGACGTGCGCGTGCACGAACCGCTCCAGCCGGGTCGTGCCGTCGTCGTGGCGGAAGTCCGGGTGTGACCAGTCCACGCCCGTGTCGACCACGGCCAGCAGCACGCCGGCGCCGGTGAGGTCGCCGTGCGCGGCCTGGACCCGGTCCAGCCCGGTCACCGGCCCGCGCGCCTGGTCCATGCGGGTGAACATCTCCTTGGGCGCCTCGGCCCGCAGCAGCCACGGCTGTCCGTCCAGATCGGACAGCGCGGAGACCGGCACGCCGGCCAGCACCACCACCTGTCCCGACGAGCCGGGGTCCGGCGGCGCGGACACCACGCTCCCGCCGGCCGCGTCGAGCCACTCCTCGACCGCCTCCAGTTCCGCCGACCGCACCAGGAGCTTCACCGTCGTGCGGCGGGGCGCGGTCTCCCGCCCCAACGTCCGCGCCCCGATGCTCTCCTCGACCGGCAGGTCCGACTCCGCGAACGCCGCCGCTCCCCGCAGCCGCGCGTCCAGAACCGTGTCCCGTCTAGGCTCCATCGCCCTCGCCCTTCAGCCGTGCCGGAGCGACCTGAGGGTCCGGGGTCCTTCGACGGCGAGCACCCAGGTCTGCTGACCTATCCGGCGCACGGCGGGGGGAGTGACGGTGCCGATGACGGAGCCGGGACCGCTGCTGGTGACCTCCATGCCGAGCGACCCGAGCCGCTCGACGGCCTGCCCGACCTCCGCCGTCCCGCGCAGCCGCACGACGGCGGTCCGCCGGTCACCGTCCCCGGCATCCCGGCACCACCGCTCCAGCTCCGGGGCGACCACCCCGCGCCTGGGCTCCACGACGGCAACGCTACCTCCCCGCGTGCACCTCCATTCGGAGTATCGGCCGTGCGGGGGAGTCGTTAGCGCCCGAACGGGCGACCACGGGGGCAGCGTCCGGTGTGGCGGCGGCTCAGCCGAAGCCGCGGCTGTCCTGCTTCAGGGCCGTGTCCACGGTCAGCGCCGACGCCACGACCAGGCTCAGCAGCGGGTCGGCCAACGGCCGATGGATCTGGAGGACGTAGTTGTCGGCCGTGGTGAACATGGTCTTCGCCAGGCCCTCCCACGTCTTGGTGATGCGCGCGACCTCGGCGCCGGTGTGGTCGGTGATGGAGAAGTTCCACGCGCGCCAGTTCTCCGCCTGGATGCCGCCGACGCGCTGGCCGCCGACCTCGAACGCGAAGCGGATCTTGCCGATCGCGTTCTCCTGGCGGATCTCGCCGAGGGACGCCCCGTCGCCGCGTTCGACGACCATCCGCGACTTCACGATCTTCGCGGGCCGGGTGAGCCGCAGCACCGTGTGCCCGTGGGCGTCGCGGACCTCGAACTTGTGCGTGAAGAACTGGTCGTAGCTGCCCAGGAACCGCAGGGCCTTCTTCAACGCGCTCTGCCCGACCTGCACCACCGCGCCCAACTGCCGGCCGTGCTGGTCGTAGACGGCGTACTCGTTGGCCAGTTCGATCAGCTTCACCCGCTGGTTGACCACCAGCACCGGCTCGGTGAACAGCGTCCCGCCGCCTTGCCCGACCTGGCCCACGCCGGCCTGGCGCTGCTGCTCGCGGATGCGGTTGGGGTCGTGCGCGCCGTCCAGCGCCACCTCCCACGGGCTGGAGTCGTCGGCTTGGCGGGTCTGCGGGGTCCACTGGTTGCCGTCCCAGTAGCGCACCACCGGGGAGCCGGGACGCTCCGGGTACCAGCCGGGTTGAGGGTTGGTCATGCCGCGCACTGTAGTCGCGAACCGCCCGCCACCGGCCCCGATCGCGCGGAACGGCCCGCCTCACGCACAACGGTCCGGGACCTCGGTAGGGAGGTCCCGGGCCGTCGCACGGGGGTCAGGCCGAGCAGGGCACCCCGTTGAGCGTGAACGTCCTCGGAGCCACGTTCGGCCCCTGGTACGCCCCGACGAACCCGGCCGTCGCCGACGCGCCCGGCGCGAGCCTGCCGCTGCTCTCGACCCGCACGTCCGTCCCGGTCTGGGTCCAGGTGGCGTTCCACCCGCTGCCGACCTGCTGCCACGTCGTCGGCCAGGTGTAGGCCAGCGACCAGCCGTCGAGGGTGTCGGTCCCGGTGTTGGTGACGGTGACCTCGGCGACGTAGCCGTTGCCCCAGTTCGTCGTCTCCCGGAACTGCACCGCGCAGGACGACGTGGTGGGCGCGGTGGTGGTGAAGGTCAGCGGGGGCGAGGACCAGGACACGCGGCCGGCGCCGTCGCGGGCGATCAGGTTGACCGTGTAGTCCGTGCCGGGCACGAGGTTGGCGGCGGTGAACGACGTGCCGGTGGTCTCGCCCCACTGCTCGCCGGCCGTGCCGTTGTGCCGGTGGACCTCGTACTTCACGCCGGCGGGCAGCGCGGGCCAGGTCAGGGTCGCGGTGCGGTCGGTGACGGTGGACAGGGCCGGGCGCGGCGGCGTGGCCGGGCCGGCGGTGGCGCCGGACGGGCGCAGCACCAGCGTGGTGATCGAGTACGGCGGCAGCGTGGTGGTGCCGGAGGTCCCGGTCGTGGTCGTGATGCCGCTGTCACCGTTGGCGAAGGACAGGACCTGCGCGTCGCCGGCGGGGGAGTAGCCCGAGTAGCGCAGGGACACCGTGCGGGCGGCCTCGGGGTCCTGGTTGACCAGCATGACCGACAGGCCGCCGTCGGTGCGGCGGGCGGCGTGCGCGCGGACCAGCGGATCGGACGCCGAGGCGGCCACCAGCTGGTCACCCGGCCGCACGAAGCGCGACACCATCGACAGGGCGTGGTAGGGCGCGAACGGCGTGTTCAGCGCGGGCTGGCACACGTCTCCCGCGCAGCCGGCGCTGGACAGCAGGCCGAAGTCGTCGAAGTCGGTGTGCCCGGCCACTTCCGAGACCCTGCCGGGTCCGTTGTGGACGTTCCACCAGTCCACGGTGAACACCCCGTTCGCGATCAGGGTCGCGTACGCGTCGGCCAGGAACATCGCGCCGGGCTGGGTGTTGCGGCCGTAGGAGGTGTTGACCTCGGTCATGGCGATCGCGAGCTCCTTGCCCGCGTACCGGCGGGACTGCTCGCGCACCATGCGCATCGCGGTGGACACCTGGTCGGTCTTGGCGGTCACCTGAGCGTCGGTGGTGCCGCCGGGGTACCAGTGCACGATCCCGAAGTCGACCCACGGCCCGGCGGTGGACAGCACCACCTGGTTCCACGAACCGGCGTCCCCGGCGGCGGTGATGGCGTCGGGCCACTCGCCCGGCGTGGTCAGCACCGCGCCGACCTGGATGGTCGGGTCGACGGCCTTCATGGCCTGCGCGTACTCCTTGACCAGGGACGCGTACTGGGCCGGGCTCTTGTCCGGGTGGTCGTCGGCCTCCCAGTTGGCGCCGTAGTGGCCGTTGCCGTAGTTCTCGTTGCCGATCTCCCAGTACTTGACGCCGTAGCCCTTCTCGACGTTGGCGTAGCGGACCCATTCGGCGGCTTCGGCGGGCGTGCCGGTGCCGTAGTTGGCGGTGACGATGGGCTGCCCGCCCGCGCGCCGCACGCCCGCCATGAAGGTGTCGAAGTCGGTGTTGGGCGCGACGTAGCCGCCGGGCGCGGTGTGGTCGCGCCAGTGGTAGATGTCGGAGTAGGAGCCGCCGGGGTAGCGCATGGCGCGGACGCCGGCGTCCTGGAGCAGGTCGGCCACCGCGTCGGTGCCCAACTGGGGGTCCCAGATGGCGTGGTTGACGCCGATCGCGGCGTCGTGGACGGTCTCCAACCCGGCGCGGGCGTTGACCGTGACGGTGACGGCGGTGTCGGCTCCGGCGCTCGGGACGGCCGTGCCGAGCGCGGCGAGCAAGCCGGCCGCCGCGACCAGGGCGGTGCGAGTGGGTCTCATCGTGGTCCTCGTCGACGCAGATGGGCTGGGAGCGCTCCCAGACTGGAGGCCGCCGTGATCGTTGTCAATCACGCCTACGGCCGCACCCCGGGCGGGAAAGCCGCTGCTCGGCGGGGCGTTTCCAGGCCACCACTAAAATCCGGCGGCAGTCCACGACACCGGGGGAGCCCGCCAGCGTGCCGTTCACCTTCGCCCACCCGGCGGCCGTGCTCCCGTTGCGCCGCCACCTGTGGTTCCCCGGCCTCGCGGCCGGCTCGATCGCCCCCGACGTCGCCTACTACCTGCCCGTCCCCGGCGGCGCCGACGGCACGCACTCGGTCGTCGGTCTGGTCGGGATCGACCTCCTGCTCGGTTTCCTCCTGCTGGCCCTGTGGCACGTGTTCCGCACGCCCCTGCTGGCGCTGTCCTCGGCCGGCTGGCGATCCCGCGTCACCCCGCCGAACCTCGCGATCCCCACGTGGCGGGCAGCGGTCACGGCGGTGCTCTCGCTCGTGGTGGGCGCCGCGACCCACATCGCCTGGGACACCTTCACCCACACCGACGGCATCGCCGTGCGCCACTGGGACCTGCTCCGCGTGTCGATCGTCGGCCCGCACCGCCTGTACAACGTGATCGGCTACGTGTCCTCGCTGGGAGGCCTGCTCCTCCTCGCCGCCGTCACCCTGGGTTGGTACCGAGGCACCCCACCACGAGCCCACCGCTGGCCGGTGCTCCGAGGCCGGAGCTGGGTCCTGGTCGGGATCGTGGCCGCGGCGGTCGTCGGCGCGGTCGTCGCGCTCGCCGACCCGGTGAGCCGGGTCAGCACCTACGACTGGGTCCGCCGACTCCTCGTCGGCACCACCCAAGGCGCGGGCCTGGCGCTCACGCTGTACGTGCTGTGCTGGCACCTCCGCTTGACGCCCCGCCTCGACGTACCGGATATTGGTGCGCGCGGAGGGGAGTACCCACCCAGCCCGTGATCGTCATTGCGACCGCTCGACAGCGGTTCGGTCACGGCGCCACCCACGTGGTGGTCGGGGAGACCTCCGGTTCCGAGGAGCCGGAGGAGATCCATGAGAGCACACCCGAGAACCGACTGGCGCGAGTTGGTGCCGAAGTCGGCGGTCGAGACCATCGGCAGGAACGCGGTTCTGGTCCTCTTCGCCGCAATCGCGGTCCTCTTGCTGGTCTTCCGGTTGCGTTCGGGCGCGGCCGGTGTCGAGAGCCTGGTGCCGCTCCTGTGGGCCGCGGTCCTGTTCCGCGCCACGCGCGTGGGCCTCTACATCAGCGACCACGGGCTCCAGAGCCGGTTCTTCTGGCGGACCACGACGCTGGGCTGGCACGAGATCGCCGGCGCCGAGATCCACCCAGAGGGTCTGATCAACCCGGGCGGCGCCCTGTGGATCACGCGCCACCACGACGCCCCGCAGAAGACGCCCCTGTTCTGGGCGCGCTTCCCCCCGGTCCACGGCCGCTCCGAAGCGCAGGTGGTCGCGGCGGCGCACCAGATCCACTCCGCGTTGGCGTGGCACCGCGACCGGGGCCGGTGGTAGCCGCTCAGCTGTGCACGGTCAGGTGCGGGGACAGGGCGCGCAGGAAGTCCGGGGCGTCGAAGGCCGCGCCCGCCGAGACCACGCCGGTGGCCTTGATGCGCCCGGTGAGGATGCGCTCGACCGCCTCCACCGCGAGCGGCGCGCTGATGGCGTAGATGTCCTGTCCGGTGGCGGAAATCCGGCGTTCCGCACCGCCCGAGCGCACGAGCACGTCCACCACGAAGGTCTGCGCGGACCGGCCTCGCTCGTCCACGGCGGTCGGTGTCGCCGCGCCGGCGAGGTCGGCAGCCGCGTTGGCGGACATGTACGTGCGCACCTCGGGAACGTCCAGGTGGGACGGGACGGTGACCACGTCGGCCATCGTGAACTCCGCGATGACGTCCTGTGTCTCGAGCGGCGCCGGGAAGGTCCACTCCACAGTGGGCAGGGCGTCGTCGTGGTACTCCAGGCGTCCGCCGGTGAAGCGCACGCGCCGACCACCGCGGCGCCGGCCCGACACCACGCCAGACTGGACCGTGCCCGCGGTGGGGTGCCAACTGCTCAGCCCGTAGGCGACGTGCACCTCGTCCGCGGACGTCCAGTCGTCCAGCGCCGCAGTCACCAGCAGGTCGCCGAGACCGCCGAAGAACGCCATCGCCGGGACCACCACGCCCGCGCGGCCCACGAAGTGCTTGAAGGTGTCGACGTTCGCCTCGATCTCGGCCGCCACGTCCACGTACGGGATGCCGGCGCGCAACGCCGCCTCCACCACGGGCCCCGCCGTCGCGGCGAACGGCCCGGCGGTGTTGACCACCGCGTCCACACCGGCCAACGCGCGGTCGAGCGACGCCGGGTCGTCCACTGAGGCCTGCCGCACGTGCTCTTCCCCCAGTGCCAGCAACTTCTCCCGGTCGCGTCCGACGACCACCGGGACGTGCCCGCGCTCCCGCAACTCGGCGACCACGAACCGCCCGGTGTACCCATAGGCGCCGAAGACCGCCACGTTCGAACTCATCTGTGCCTGCTCCCACGTGCTGTGAAGTGATCTGCGGCAATCCTGTCCGCTCACCTCGTCCGCGCCCAGTGTCCGGAACGACACGACCCGTACAATTCCGGACATGCGCTCAGTCGCGGTCGCCGCCACCGACGGGATGCTCCACTTCGAACTGGCCCTGGCCCAGGAGGTCTTCGGCAACCCGCCCGCCGTGCCCACCCCGTGGTACGACGTCGCCATCTACGGCTCGCACCCCGCCCGCGTGGGCCGTTTCCTGGTCGAACCCGATCACGGCCTCGACCGCCTCGCGCACGCCGACACCGTGATCGTCCCGGCCCTGGTCGACGTCGACGCGGACCCGCCGGCCGACCTGGTCGACGCCGTGCGCGCGGCCCACGAGTCCGGTGCGCGGGTGGTGTCCCTGTGCACCGGCGCGTTCGTGCTGGCCGCCGCCGGCCTGCTGGACGGCCTCCGAGCAACCACCCACTGGGCCCACACCGACCAGCTGGCCGCGCGCTACCCGCGCGTGACGGTCGACCCGGATGTCCTCTACGTGGACAACGGGACCGTGCTGACCTCGGCGGGCAAGGCCGCCGCCCTGGACCTGTGCCTGCACCTGGTCCGCCGCGACCACGGCTCGGCGGTGGCCAACGTCGTCGCCCGCCGCCTGGTCGTGCCACCGCACCGGGCCGGCGGCCAGGCGCAGTTCGTCAGCACCCCGGTGCCGGAGCAGGACGACCACCCGCTGGCCGACGTGCTGCCGTGGGCGGCGCGGCACCTCGACCAGCCGCTCACCGTGGAGGACCTGGCCCGGCGGGCGAACATGAGCTCCCGCCACCTGACCCGCCACTTCCACGCCGTCACCGGCACCACGCCCCTGCAATGGCTGCACACCCAACGCCTCCGCCGCGCGCAGGAACTCCTGGAAACCACCGACGACAGCATCGACACCATCGCCACGGCCGCCGGCATGGGCACCGCGACCACCCTGCGCCGCCACTTCCACCGCGCCCTCGGCGTCCCACCGGACACCTACCGCCGCACCTTCCGCCCCTGACCGCCTCCGTGGGTGCCTCCGTGGGCGCAGGCAGAAGCCGGTGGGGAAGGGGTGGCGGCCCCTTCCCCACCGGCGCAGCGGGATCAGGTCGGTTCTTTGACCGGCTCCGGAACCAGAGCGGGCGCCGGTTTGCGCGGTCGGGACCAGCGGGTCATCACCGGGCGTTCCACCAGCGTGAACAGCAGCCAGCCGACGAGCGTGGTGGCGGCGAAGAGCAGTGCCGCCACGGCGATCGCGGTCGGCGTGGAGAACGGACCGGCGGGCAGCAGAGTGCGGCCGTAGAAGATCACCACCCCCTGGCACAGGTAGAAGCCGAACGAGATCTCGCCCAGCCAGACCGCGAAGCGGCTGCGCATCCCGCTGGGCCGCCCGTCCACGTCGGCGGTCGCCCAGGCCAGGATGACCAGCGAGACCGGGACCACCGTCGCCACCACGAACCCGAACACGAACGGCACGGTCAGCGCGACGGCGTAGCCGATCGGGACCGACAGCGCGGCCGGCAGCAGGCCGATGTGCGGCACCCGGCCCCGGATGACCGCCCGCGCCAGGACCATGCCCAGCACGAACTCGAAGAGCCTGGGCAGCGGGAAGATGTAGCCGAACCAGAACTGGGTGGTGGAGATCGGCGTGATCGGGGACTTCGGGGTGTCCGGGATCAGCGTCAGGTTGACCACCTGCACGGCCACCATCGCCAGCACCAGCACCGCGGCCCAGAACCACAGCCGGTTGTCCGCGATCCGCCGCACGGGCTTGATGATCAGCGGGAACAGCATGTAGAACAACAACTCGCTGCACAGCGTCCACGCCGGCGGGTTGACGTTGACGTACACCGTCGGGTCCGGCGAGAACGAGTGCACCAGGAACAGGTTCGCGAGCCACCCCGACACCGGCGTGGTCGCCCCGGCGAACAGCACCATCGCCGCGATGAACACCACGACGTGGTTGGGGAAGATCTTCAGCACCCGACGCCGCCAGAAGGCGCGCATCGGCTCGCCCTCCACCGACGACCAGGTGAGCACGAAACCGCTGAGCACGAAGAAGAACGACACCCCGACGTAGCCGGCCTTGCTGAACAACCACTCCAGGCCGCGGGCCAGGCCCTCGTCGGCGAACGGGTTGATCGGGTCGTTGGGCGGGATCGGGGAGTCGAACAGGGTGATGTGGAAGAAGAACACCAGCAGCGCCGCCAGGAAGCGCAGACCCGTCAGCGACGGCAGCGGCGGGCGTCGTAACTCCGGAGTGGACACTGCCTACCTCGCGATCTCGTTGCGGTACAGCATGATCTTGGCGTCCTTGGCCACGTAGTAGTTCTGCACGGAGTAGGCGATGGTGGCGAAGTCCAGCCGGCCGTCGCCGTTGAAGTCGGCGGTGGCGATGCGCGCCACCGACTCGTCCGCGACCCGCCACTTGACCCACGCGCCGTTGGCGGCGTCGACCGCCTTGTAGTACATGACGCCCTGCCACGGCCACGGACCGCGCAGCGCCACCAGGAACTCGTCGTCGCCGTCGCCGTCGAAGTCGGCGCACACGACCTGGTGGCCGGGTCCCTCGCCGTTCTCGTTGGGGTCGCCGAAGACGTCGAGCAGGTGCCGCCGCCACCCGCCCTCGCCGTCCTTGGTGTAGACCGCCACGGTGTTGCCGTGGAACGGTTCCAGCGCCGCCACGTACGCCATCGGGTCGCCGCCGAGGCCGCCCGCGTCCAGGTCGCCGCTGCCGCGGAACCCGGTTTTCTCGAACTGGGTCCGCTCGCCGACGCCGATGAGCTCCTTGAGCCAGCAGCGGCGCTCGGTGTCGTAGTGCAGCCACGTGACGCCCTCGTCGGAGGCCAGCAGCAGCGAGTCGAGGTCGGAGCCGGGCACCAGCCCCTTCTTCTTCTCCGCGCCGTGGATCATCCGGAAGGAGTGGTCGTCGATGACGGTCATCGGCCACTCCTCGGCCGTGTGCACGTCGTCGGGCTGGGTGAACATGACCAGCGGCAGCACGGCGTGCACGTCGGCGGTGGCCACGATCGGCACGCCGATCACCTCCAGCCGCTCGGACTGGGTGAAGTGGCCCACCCGCAGCCGGTGCATGCCGGTCGCGCGGCCGATGTAGTGCCGCTGCCAGCGGGCGTCGGTCTTGTCCGCCGCGCCGGGGTTCTCCACCCAGTCGATCTTCCCGCCGCGCGGGTCGGGGTCGACGATGGTGCCGATCGGCCCGTACAGCTCGTGGCAGACCACGATGTCGGGCAGGCCGTTGCCGCTGACGTCGGCGAAGTCGGCGCCCACGGGCATCCGGAAGCCGTCGACGGCCAGCTTGCGCGGCCAGCCCGGCCGGTCCTGGTACCAGTAGATCTCGCCCAGGCGCAGGCCGTAGCCGAACAGGTCGGGCCGGCCGTCGCCGTCGATGTCGGCGGCCTCCAGCCAGTAGCCGTCGCGCAGCTGGTCGGCGACGACCTCGCCGGTGAACTTCGGTGGGGTGGGCATCATCGTCCTCCGGTCCGGTGGTACTCGACGGCCAGCCACACGCAGTCGGTGTCCGCGCGGTACTGGTGCCACGGGTAGGTGAAGCCGCCGTCGGGGCGGGTGCGGCAGAACGGCACGGGCGGGGTGTGCCCGGGCCCCATGAGCTGGTCCTCGTAGAGGGTGGCGTGGTCGTCGGCGCGGAACTTCTGCATCCGGCCGTAGCCGTGCACCTGGCTGTGGATCTCGATGAAGTCGTGCCGGTTGTGGATGGAGCAGTCGGTGCCGGCGGGGGCGAACCACAAGTTGACCGAGATCTCGAAGGTGTCCTCGCCCTCGGCGTGCTCCTCGCCGAGCACGCGTGCCGCGTCGAACGAGGTCGTGCCGACGACCGCGCGGGGACCCCGGTGCAGCCCGGTGGCGCGGGGGAAGCTCGGCAGGATGTCGGCGAAGTGCTGCCAGCCGGGCGCTCCGGTGATCGCGGCGGCGTCGTCGTCGAGGGCGGGGGAGACCCGCAGCAGGGCCACGCGGTCGGCCCGCACGACCGAGGAGTCCACCAGCACCGTGGAGGAGAACGGCGGCAGGGGACGGGTGGGCGGCTCGCCGACCACCGCGGGCGTGTGGGCGAGGTTCACCACGATGGTCCGCCCCGGCACCACCAGGTCGACGACGTCGGTCACGACGGTGGTGTCCACGAAGCCGTCGGCGAGCGCGACCTCCGCGACCGCGATCGACGCGGCCATCACGCGGCCATCGCTTCCGGCTCGACCTGGCGGCCGGGCACGAACGGCAGGACCGCCTGGCCGTCGCCGAAGTAGTGCGCCAACGCGCCCACCACCCGCTCGGCGGCGTTGCCGTCGCCGTAGGGGTTGGCGGCCGACGCCATCAGCTCGCGCTGCGTGGGGTCGTCGAGCAGGCCGGTGACGTGGTGCACGATCTGGTCGCGGGTGCGGCCGACCAGGCGCGCGGTGCCCGCGACCACCGCCTCCGGCCGCTCGGTGACGTCGCGCAGCACCAGGGTCGGCTTGCCCAGCGCGGGACCTTCCTCCTCGGCGCCGCTGCTGTCGGACAGGATGATGTCGCTGCGCCACATCAGGCGGCAGAACTCCAGGTACGGCAACGGGTCCACCACGGTGATGTTCGGAACACCGCCGATGAGCGGCAGCAGCCCGTCCCGCACGACCGGGTTGCGGTGCAGCGGCACCACGATCCGCACGTCCGGCCGCTGGGCGATCTCGCGCAGCGCCTGCCCGATGTGGGGCAGCATCCGCCAGGACTCGCGCCGGTGGGCGCTGGCCACGATGATCCGCCGCGGGTCGTCGTCCAAGTCGGCCAGCGCGGGGACCGGCGTCCGCGACGGTTGGGTGCTCGCCCAGCGCAGGGCGTCCACGACGGTGTTGCCGGTGACCACGATGCGCGACTCGCTCACGCCCTCGCGGATCAGGTTGGCGCTGTTGCCCGGTGTCGGGGCCAGGTGCAGCTCGGCGATCTGCGCGACCAGCCGCCGGTTGGCCTCCTCGGGGAACGGGGAGTGCAGGTTGCCGCTGCGCAGCCCGGCCTCGATGTGCACCACGGGGACGCGGTGGTGGAACGCGGCCAGCGCGCCGGCCAGGGTGGTGGCGGTGTCGCCGTGCACCATGACGGCCTCGACGCGCTCCCGGCTCAGGTAGTCGGACAGGCCGCTGAGCGCCCGGTGGGTCACCTGGGACAGCGTCTGCTTCGCCGCCATGACCCCCAGGTCCAGGTCGGGCCGGATGCCGAACACGTCGAGCGTCTCGTCGAGCATCTGCCGGTGCTGCCCGGTGGACAGCACGACGGGTGCGAAGCGGGGGTCCTCCCGCAGCACGCGGATGACCGGTGCGCACTTGATTGCCTCGGGACGGGTACCGAGGACTACGGCTATCGAGCGCATGGCGTCCCTTCGCGTCAATTCCTTGGATGTGGATCCGGGTTTCCCGCGACGATGCGATCGGTGCAACCGATATTAGGTGTGCATCGGTCGTGGATGGAACGTTGTGCAACCGTCGAATTCCTCGACAGTTGCACGCGTCGCTATTCGCGGGAATGAAAGGGAGAAAAGGCGGGCGAGGGTGGCACTGACAGGGTCAGGTTCGGGCCGCCCCGAACGGGCCGGTGTGCGGGACAATGGCCGGCATGGACACGGAGTTGGGTGACTTCCTGCGCTCCCGCCGCGCCGCGCTGCGGCCGGAGGACCTGGGGCTGGCCTCCTACGGCAGCCGGCGCGTGCCCGGACTGCGGCGCGAGGAGTTGGCGCAGCTCGCCGGGGTCAGCGTGACCTACTACACCCGCCTGGAGCAGGGGCAGAGCCAGAACGTGTCGGACAACGTGCTCGACGCCATCGCCCGCGCCCTGCGGCTGACCGAGGACGAGGCCGCCCACCTGCGCGACCTGGCCAAACCTATCCGCCGCAAGCGCGCGAGCCCCGCGCGGGCCGAGGCGGTGCGCCCGTCGACCGCGCAGCTGATCGCCGCGATGGAGGGCGTGGCGGCGGTGGCGATGGACCGCCGCAGCGACGTGCTGGCCTGGAACACCCTGGGCCACCAGCTGCTCGCGCCGCACTACGCCGCGGACAGCCCGAAGTCCAGCGCCGAGCGCCCCAACCTGACCAGGATGCTGTTCCTGGACCCGGCCACCCGCGACCTGTACGTCAACTGGGAGGAGGAGGCCAAGCGCTCGGTGGCCTCGCTGCGCCTGGTCGCGGGCCGCCACCCCGACGACCGCCACCTGGCCGAGCTGATCGGCGAGCTGTGCATGAACAGCCAGTTCTTCGCGGCGCTGTGGTCGCGCCACCCGGTGCTCAACTGCACGTACGGGGTGAAGTACTTCGCCCACCCGCAGGTGGGGCACCTGGAGTTGCAGTTCGAGGTCGTGCAGCTGCCCGACGACTCCGCGCACCGCATCCTGCTCTACAGCGCGGAGGCGGGGACTTCGGCGGAGGCCGCGTTGCGCCTGCTGGGCCGGGGCGCGGCGGAGGAGGGCGCGGTGCCGATCCCGCGCGTGGTCGAGCGCTCCCACCGCGACCGCTGACTCTCGCGACCGCTGAGGTGCGGTGACCGCTGACCTCCGCGACCGCTGACCCGCCACGATCGCTGACGTGCTGCCACGAGGCCCGGCGGTTCCTCTTCGGAACGGCCGGGCCTCGTGCCGTGTCACGCGCCCGCGGCGCGTCGCCGGTGGTCCAACTGCGTGGCCAGCTCGGCCCACCCGTCGGAGTACTCGGCGGCCAGCGCGGCCACGAGGTCGTCGCAGTGCGCGGGCAGGGTCTCCGCCAGGTGCCGCCAGTCACCGACGGTGGCGTGGGCGACCAGCAGGGTCAGCAGTTGCCGCCCGGCCTGCGCCCCGCGCAGGGACGGGTCGTGGCGCAGGACGGCGAGCGCGGCCCGGCTGTCGGAGGCGCGGCCCTCGGGGAACCGGCCCTCGGAAGCCCGGCCTTCGGGGGCTCTGCCGGAGGGAGCTCTGCCGGAAGGGGTCCTGCTGGAAGGGGTCCTGCTGGAACGGGCGCTGCCGGAGGTGGTCGCGCTGTCGGGGATCGGGGTGGGCCGCAC
Organism: Saccharothrix sp. CCNWYY140; assembly: GCF_037401995.1. Classification (NCBI taxonomy): domain Bacteria; kingdom Bacillati; phylum Actinomycetota; class Actinomycetes; order Pseudonocardiales; family Pseudonocardiaceae; genus Saccharothrix; species Saccharothrix sp. CCNWYY140. The sequence continues at coordinate 158,731 of NZ_JBBEGC010000006.1, read as the reverse complement.
CGCCCTCGCGGGCTTGCGGCCCGTTCTGCCCCGCGACGGCACGATCTCCTCACCGCGCCACAGCCGCGTCCGCACGTCGCGCGCGGTGCCGACGGAGATCCCGGCAGCCCGCGCCACCTCCCGCAGCGTCGCGCCGGGGTGCCGGGTCAGGTAGTCCGCCGCCGCCTCCCGGCCGTCCGCGCAGCTCACCGGCCTGATCCGCCCGTCACGGCCGATCCGGGCCGCGGCGGGCGCCCCCGCGCGGACCCGGACCGCCGCGACCGTGCCGGTGGACAGGCCCGTCGCCGCGGCCACGCTGCGGTCCGACAGCTCCGGGCAGGACCGCAGCATCTGCTCGGCCCGGGCGATCCGGTCGGCGAAGGCGAGGGGCGTCCCGTCCTCGTGGTACGGCTCGGCGGTCGAGGACGGGACGCCCGCCGAGCCCTGGACCCCGATCACTTCGGCGCGATGGACATCGAGTGGCGGAAGTAGTCCGTGGGGTCGTAGCGCCGCTTGACCTCACGCAGCCTGGGGAGGTTGCCCTTGAAGTAGAGCTCCTCCCAGGACACCCCCGAGCGGTTGTGCGCCGGGTCCGCCATGTCGTTGTCCGGGTAGTTGATGTAGCAGCCGTCGGCCTGGGTGTCCGGCACGGGCACACCGCCGGTCGCGGCGAAGAACTCCGAGTACAGGCCGCGCAGCCACCCCAGGTAGAACTCGTCGTCCTCGGGCCGTTCCCAGAAGGTCTGGAAGCACATCTTGTAGGTCGACCGGCGCTGGGCGTTGGCGGTGGCGTCGGGCGCCACCGCGTTGACCCGGCCGCCGGAGGAGAACAGCACCAGCATGGTGTCCGGGTTCGTGAAGTCCGGGCGGGTCATGTAGTCGTAGAGCGTGGTGATCTGCTCGGGCGTGAACGCGGCGAGCATGTACGCGGACTTGTGCGCGCCGCGCGAGGTGGGGTTGGTGATGGTCGGGTTGTTCGTGCCGACCAGCCGGGTGGCCTGCAACCACGGCAGCTCGCGGGGCACCTCGTAGCCGGGCAGCGGCCCGATCTCGCCGATCGACCGGCTCGCCGAGCGCGGTGTCACGCCCACGCCGGCGGTGATCGCGGCCAGGTAGTCGGCCAGCAGCTGCCGGGCGCCCGGCACGGTGGCGTCGACCTGGGTGAACATGCCCAGTCCGCCGTGCGCCTTGGCGCTGACGTTGAACAGGCTGCTCAGGTGCACGAACGGCGAGTCCGGCGCGGAGTTGGCCAGGTGCCAGGAGTCGAAGTTGGAGATCAGCCGGGCGAAGGACGTCCGGTCCATCTCGTCCCAGGGGAACTCGATGGCGCTGACGAGCACCTTCGACGGCGGGCTGACCAACTGGTCGCTCGGCCGGGTGCCGCGGGCGTCGGGCGAGCGGAACCAGTAGCGGGTGATCAGGCCGAAGCTGCCGCCGCCACCGCCGGTGTGCGCCCACCACAGGTCGCGGTGCGGGTCGTCGGGTTCGCGGGTGGCCACGACGCGGCGGACCCGGCGGTCGCGGTCGACCACGACGACCTCGACGGCGTACAGGTGGTCCACGGTGAGGCCGTGCGCCCGGGACAGCAGGCCGTAGCCGCCGCCGGAGATGTGGCCCGCGACGCCGACGCTGTAGCAGATGCCGCCGGGGATGGTGACGTTCCAGTTCTTGAACAGCGCCTCGTAGACGTTCATCAGGCGCGCGCCCGCCTCGACGACGAAGGCGCGCCGCACCGGGTCGTAGCCGACGCCGGTCATGGGGGAGACGTCGAGGATGACCTCGGTCGCGGGGTGGCAGACGAAGTCGGCGAAGCAGTGGCCGCCGCCGCGCAGCGACACCCGCTTGCCCGCGGCGACGGCGTCGCGCACGGCCCGCTCGGCGTCCTCGGGCGAGGTGATCAGCCGCACGTAGTCCGGGTTGGCCACGTAGCGTTGGTTGTTGCCCGTCCGCAGTTCCGCGTAGCGGGGGTCGTCGGCCCGGATGGTGGGCCCGGCGGGCGTCGGCGCGGCCTCCGGCGACGGAGTCGCGTGCGACGTGCCGGGAGCGGCTGCCACGGCTCCGGCGCCCAGAGCGGCGGCAGCCCCGACTAATAAGGAGCGGCGGGAGGTGTGCGTGTTCCCCAGCATCGATTCTCATTTCTTCGACAATGGTGCGGGTGAATTCCCCTGGTCCCACCTTCACGCGAGGTGGTGTTGTTCGTCAACGTTCAACGCGTAACGCTTGCGTTTCGTAAATTTCGACCATGCGTCGTTTGTCGATCACGCCGGAAAGCACCGCGGAACCGAGTCCGGCGACGGCCAGGGCGGCGCCTATTACATTCGGCGTCGCATATCCGCCGCCGGCGTCGAGGGCCAGCCCGCTCAGCCACGCGCCCAGCGCGTTGCCCAGGTTGAACGCGGCGATGTTCGCCGCCGACGCCAGCGCCGGGGCGCCCTCGGCGGTGCGCATCACCCTCATCTGCAACGCCGGGACGGTGGCGAACCCGGTGACGCCCAGCAGGAAGACCGTCACCGGGGCCAGTACGGGCGACGACGCCGTGAACGCGAAAGCCAGCAGCACCAACGCCAACAGCGCCAGGACCGCGTACGTGGTGGGCATCAGCGCCCGGTCGGCGGCCCGGCCGCCCAGGTAGTTGCCCGCGCACAGCCCCGCGCCGAACGCCACCAGCAGCCACGCCACCGCGCTCGGGCCGAACCCGGCCAGGTTGGTCATCATCGGCGCGAGGTAGGTGAACGACGCGAACACGCCCGCGAACCCCAGCGTCGTCGTCAGCAGCGACAACCACACCAGCGGCCGGGCGAACACGGCCAGTTCGCCGCGCAGGCCCGCGGTCGGCCGCGGCTGCCGCGGCACCAGCGCCGCGACGCCGACCAGGCCCACCACGCCCAGCGCGCTCACCGCCCAGAACGTCGAGCGCCAGCCGTGCGCCTGGCCGAGGAACGCGCCCAGCGGCACGCCCAGCACGGTGGCCAGGGTGAGGCCGGAGAACATCAGCGCGATGGCGCCCGCCTGCCGCTCCGGCCGGACCAGCGCGGCGGCCACCACCGACCCGATCCCGAAGAACGCGCCGTGGCAGAGCGCCGCCACCGCGCGCCCCACCATCAGCAAGGCGTAGTCGTCGGCCACCGCGCACAGCACGTTGCCCAGGACGAAGACACCCATGAGCGCCAACAACATCACCTTGCGCGGCAGGCGCGACCCCAGTGCGGTCATCAGCGGCGCGCCGACCACGACGCTGAGCGCGTAGCCGGAGACCAGCAGGCCGGCCGCCGGGATCGACACACCCAGGTCCCCGGCGACGTCGGGCAGCAGGCCGACGATCACGAACTCGGTCGTGCCGATGCCGAACGCGCCGATGGCGAGCGCGAGCAGAGCTGCGGACATGACGCTTCCCCCAACGTGTGCGACTGCGAGCGGGGGTCGACGGCGACCACCGAGAGACCCGGCGCGGCCGGTGCCCGCCGGGAGCGAGGGGCGGGAGTGGTCAGAGCTGGCGCAGCGCGCCGCCGTCGATCGCCCACTCCGCGCCGGTCACCTGGCTCGCCATCGGCGAGAGCAGGTAGGCGATCACGTGCGCGACCTCGTCGGCGTCGCCGACCCGGCCGGTGGGCAGGCCGCGCACCTCGCGCACGAAGTGCGTCACGGCCTCCTCGACCGGCAGCCCGAACCGCTCGGCCAGCTTCTCCGCGAAACCGCCGGGGCGGTCCCACAGCCACGTCCGCGTCGGACCCGGCGAGACCACGTTGGACCGCACGCCCCGCCCGCCGAACTCGGCGGCCAGCGACTTCGACACCGACAGCACGGCGGTCTTGGCCGCGGCGTAGTCGACCATCGGGTAGTCGGGGAACCGCGCCGCCTCGCTGGCCACGTGCACCAGCGCGCCGCCGTGCTCGACCAGCGCCGGCAGGGCGGCCCGGCTGAAGCGCACCAGCGAGTGCAGGTTGAGCTCGAAGGTCGCCGCCCAGTCCTCGTCGGTGACCGCGAGGAACCCGTCCCGGGGCGTCACCCCACCAGCGTTGTTGACCAGGCCGTCCAACCGCCCGTGCCGGGCCAGCACCTCCGCCACCGCGGCCGGCGCCGCCGCCGGGTCGGTCACGTCGAGGGCGAGGTCGCCCTCCCGCTCCGGCTTGCGCGACAGGCCCACCGCGGTCGCGCCCTCCGCTTCGAGGACCCGCACGGTCGCCTCCCCGATGCCCGCGGACGCGCCGGTCACCAGGAACACCTTCCCACCAAGACGCAGGTCCATTCCCCAGGTCCTCCAGTTCGCCGAGCGGACCCGTTCATGGTCGCCGGGCGCTCGCCGGCTCCGCCTGTCCCCAGCAGTGCTACCCACGCCAGTGGTCGGCAGACCAGGGTTCTGGTTGACCTCGGCGCGCGCGGACATCGTGGGTTCCCCACACCACACCGCGCGAAGGGACAACCGCGATGGCGACAGTCGAGAACACCGAGGGACCGGCGGTCGGGACGCCGCCCGCCGCCCAGCGGATGGGCGCGCGCCAGTGGCTGATCCTGGTCGTCCTGCTCACCGCCAGCTTCACCCTGGCGGTGGACTTCTCCATCCTCAACGTGGCGCTGCCCGCGATCGGGGCCGACGTCGGCTTCTCCCTGGAGAACCTCCAGTGGATCGCCACGTCGTTCGCGCTGTGCGCGGCCGGCTTCACCCTGCTGTTCGGGCGGGTCGCCGACCTGTTCGGCCGCCGCCGGCTGTTCCTGGCGGGCATGGCGCTGCTCGGCGTCGCGTCGCTGGCGGGCGGCCTGGCCCAGGACCCGGCGCTGCTGCTCATCGCCCGCGTCGCCCAGGGCCTGGCCACCGCCGCGGTCACCCCGGCCGCGCTGTCCCTGCTGACCACCTCGTTCCCCGAGGGCAGGCTGCGGGACCGGGCGCTGGGCCTCAACGGCGCGCTGATGGCCGCCGGGTTCACCACCGGCGCCATCCTCGGCGGCCTGCTGACCGACCTGCTCAGCTGGCGGTGGGCGTTCCTGATCAACGTGCCGGTCGCCGTGCTCGTGCTGGTCGTCGCGCCGATCGTGCTGACCGAGAGCCGTCCGCAGGGGCGGGTCACGCTGGACCTGCCGGGCGCCCTCACGGTCACCCTGGGCCTGCTGGCCATCGTGTTCGGGTTGACGCAGGCCGGCGAGCACGGCTGGACCCACCCGGTCGCGCTGGTCGCGCTGGCGGTGGGCGTCCTCCTGCTGCTGGTGTTCTGGGCGGTGGAGAAGCGCGTCGCGCAGCCGCTGGTGCCGGTGTCGATCCTGGGGCGCCGCAGCGTCGGCTGGGGCAACTTCGCGGGTCTGCTGGCGTTCATCACCGAGACCTCGCTGGTGTTCCTGCTGACCCTCTACCTCCAGAAGGTGCTGGGCTTCACGCCGCTGGCGGCCGGGTTGTCCTTCGCCGTCCTGGGCGTCGGCACGGTGCTGGGCGGCGTGGTCGCGCCCAAGGTCATCGGCAAGCTCGGGTCCCGCAACGCGATCGTCGCCGGGTTCGTCTTCCAGGCCGCCTCGACGCTGCCCCTGGTGCTGCTGGGTCCCTCGTCGGGGTGGATGCCGCTGCTGCTGGTGCTCACCTTCACCGGCGGCGTGGCCAACCTGATCGCGATCGTCGGCTTCATGGTCACGGCGACCTCCGGGCTGCCCGACGGCGAGCAGGGCCTGGCCACCGGCCTGGCCACGATGAGCCAGCAGGTCGGCATCGCGATGGGCATCCCGATCATGAGCGCCATCGCCGCCGCCCGGGTCAACGCGCTGGGCGGGGAGACCCCGGCCACCGTGCTCAGCGGTGTCACCACGGCCATCTGGGTCAACGCCGGGCTGTGCGTGCTGGCCGCCGCGCTGGTCGTGGCGTTCCTGCCGACGCGCGCGACCGGGCAGGCGTCGTGACCGCTCACACCGCCGCGGTGTGGGGCGACGCGGTCGCCGCGGGCCGGCCGGTCCGGCTGTTCCGCCCCGCCGGGGGCGGCCGGGGCACCCTGGTCTGGGCGCACGGCGGCAGCTGGACCGGCGGCTCGGTCGCCGGGTGGCACGAGCCGTGCGCCGACGTGGCCGCGCTGGGCGGCTGGACCGTGGTCAGCGTCGGCTACCGCACCGCACCCGTCCACCCGCACCCGGCCGCGCTGACCGACGTGGCCGCGGTGGTCGAGTGGGCCACCGAGCGCGGCGGCGGACCGGTGGCCGTCGGCGGGGACAGCGCGGGCGCGACCATCGCCACCAGCGTGGCGCTGGCCCTGCGCGGCCGGCCGCACGCGCCGGTCGCGCAACTGCTGGCCTACCCGCCGCTGGACCCGGAGTGCCTGTCGCCCACCTACGCGCGCGACGAGTTCCCCAACCGCGCCGACCTGCGCTCGTCCTGGCGGGCCTACCTGGGGCCGACCCCCTTGCTCGACCCGCCCGCGACCCCTTGGCACACCGACGACCTGTCCGGCCTGCCGCTGACGGTCCTGTTGGTGGGCGACGCCGATCCCGTGGTCGGCGACGTGCGCGCCTACGCCGCCCGGCTCACCGCGGCCGGCGTGCCGACCCGGCTGCACGAGTTCACGCACATGGGGCACGGGGAGTTCCTGCGCTCCGGCGGCAGCAGGCTGCGCGCGGCACTCGGCCGGACCTTAAAGGACCTCCCTGGGCAAGACACCACCCCGACCGAGGAGCTGAAGTGACCCCCGCTCACCACCACGCGCTGCTGCGGCACTTCGCCGACCTGCGCGACGGCAACCACGGCGACGGCGCGGTGACCAGGCAGGAGAAGGAACGCCTGTTCGCCGCCACGGTGGACCTGCTCGACCCGGTCGCCCGGCGCGTCCTGGCCGACCTGGACGCCGAACTCCTGCTGGGCACCGGCACCGTGGCCGCCACCGGCCTGGTCGGCTCCGTCGACGGCGGGCTCCAGGCCCTGTGGACGCTGTCGTGGCCCGAGCAGGTCGCCGCCGGCGTGGCGCCGGTCGTCCTGCGCGCCCACTACGGCACCGGTTTCCACCACCCGCACCTGAGCGGCGGCACGGTCGGCGAGTGGCCGCTCAACGTGTTCGACGCCGCCCAGGCCGAGGCCGAGGCGCCGACGCTGCGCGCCATCGTGTCGGCCGACCTGCACAACCTGGTGTTCCAGGCCGACTACCGGATCGTGCCGGCCACCCTGGCGGGGAGGTAGCGCCCGGTGCTGCTGTCGGTCCTCGACCAGTCCCCGGTGCCCGAGGGCGGCACCCCCGCGCAGGCGCTGCGCGCCACCGTCGACCTCGCGATCGCCGCGGAAGCGCTGGGCTACCACCGGTTCTGGGTGGCCGAGCACCACGGCACGGCGGCCTTCGCCGGCAGCGCGCCGGAGATCACCGCGAGCGCGGTGCTGGCGGTCACGACGTCGATGCGCGTGGGCAGCGGGGGAGTGCTGCTGCCCCGCTACGCGCCCGCGAAGGTCGCCGAGGTGTTCTCGATCCTGGGCGCCCTGCACCCCGGTCGGGTGGACCTGGGCGTGGGTCGAGCCGGCGGCCCGGCCCACGACTTCCCCGAGAAACTGGTGGAACTGCTGGCCCGCCTGCCCGCCGGGCCGCCGCTGTGGCTGCTGGGCGCCAGCACCGGCTCGGCCGCGCTGGCGGCGGAACTGGGCACCGCCTACTGCTTCGCGCACTTCCTCAACCCCGGCCCCGGTGTCGCGGCGATGACGCGCTACCGGGAGACCGCCCGCCGCCGCGGCGCGCTCGCCGTGCGGGTGCTCGTCGCGGACACCGAGGCCGAGGCGCGGCGGCTGTCCCGGGCGTTGCTGCTGTGGCGCGCCCGCCGCGACCTCGGCCACGACGAGCCGATCCCCGACCCGGACCGGGCGGCCGGGCACGAGTGGTCCGCGGCGGAACGGGACCGCGCCGCCGTCGGAGTCAACGCACTGGTCAGCGGCACCCCCGAGCAGGTGCGCGCCCGGCTGCTGGACCTGGCCGACCGGCACGGGGTGGACGAACTGGTGGTCAACACCCTGACCCACGCCCCGGCCGACCGCCTGCGGTCCTACCGGTTGCTCGCCCAAGCCCTGGCCGACGCGCCCGCTGTCACCGCCGGCTGACGCGCGGCCCCCATGCCGGCCACGACGACGTCCCCCGGGCGTGGCCGGGAAAGCCCGTCCGAGCAGAGCATTCGCCTGCTCGGACGGGCTTTCGCGTATCAGTAGGGATTCCCCGGCACGTTCAGGCGCACCTGGTAGAGGCCGAACGAGCCGAACGTCCCCGACGTGATGTACAGCGTCCGACCGTCCGGGCCGCCGAACGCCGCGTTGGTGATGTTGCGCCCGGCGGAGATGGTGCCCAGCCGGGTCCCGGTCGGGGAGAAGACGTGCACGAGACCGTCCTCATAGGACGCCCAGTACAGGTTGCCCGCGCAGTCGATGGTCGCGCCGTCGGGCGTCCGGATGCTCGCGAAAGTGGTCCGGTTGCTGGTGGAGCCGTCCGGGGCCACGGTGTACTTCACGATGGAGTTGCTGCCGCCCACGTAGAGCGTCTTGCCGTCAGGGGACAGGACGATGCCGTTGGGCTGGGACAGGGTGCTGTCGACGAGGGTGACCACGCCGTCGCGGACGCGGAACACGTTGGTCCGGCCGCCTTGTTCGTCGGCTCGGTTGCCGCGTTGGTAGTTGGGGTCGGTGAAGTAGACGGTGCCGTCCTGGCCGATGGTGAGGTCGTTGGGGGAGTTGAACGCGCGGCCGAGGTAGTTGGCCGCGATGGTGGTGCGGGTGCGGTCGGTCATGCTGTAAGCGGAGACCGTGCGGTTGTCGTGGGTGGCGGCGAGCAGTCGGGAGCCGTCCGGGGTGATGGCGAGGCCGTTGCTGCCGGAGTTGGCGATGAACGTGTCGAACGTGGCCGGCGGGGTGAACCGGAGCACCGACGACGGTTGCACGCCCTGGGGACCGGAGGCGTATTGCATGTGGGACAACAACAACGTGCCCGTCCGCTGGTCCCACGTGGGGCCTTCGAGGAACGTGTACCCGCCTCGGATCAGCTGGGACGTGACTGCGCTGGTCGGCAACGGCGGCCCGTAGGTCGCGCCGGGGACGCATGGCGACGCCAGTGCGGAAGGGGTCGAAGCGCCGGCCGCCGCGGGCACCACAGCGCCCGCGATGGCGATCACCACGGCCGTGAGCGCGCGACGGTAACGCCGTGTCGTGCGGTGAGTCATGGGGATTTCCTCTCCTGATCGCGAAGCCGGGTCAACGTCCGAGCTCGACCTTGAGGATGCTTTCGTTGCTGTTGTCGGGGATGCTGTCCTTGTCGCCACGCGTGCTGGTGGTCAGCCACAGGCCACCGTCCGCGGAAGGTTCCACGGTGCGCAGCCGCCCGTAGGTGCCGACGAGGTACTGCTGGACGTTGGTCAGGCTCTCGCCGGAGATCTCCGCCCGGTACAGCCGTGCGCCACGCAGGCAGGCGATGTAGAGCGCGTCGCGGACGACGGTGATGCCGCTGCACGAGGCCTCGGCGACGGGGTAAGTGCGTTTGGGCGCGATGAAACCGGGCTCGCTGCAACTGCCCGTGGTGCCCTCGCACGCGGGCCAGCCGTAGTTGCCGCCGCGCACGATCAGGTTCGTCTCGTCCATGACGGAGTTGCCGAACTCCTGCTCCCACAACCGGCCCTGCGAGTCGAAGGCCAGGCCCTGCGGGTTGCGGTGGCCGTAGCTCCAGACCGAGGTGCCGAACGGGTTGTCGGAGGGCACGCTGCCGTCGCGGTTGATGCGCAGGACTTTGCCCGCGAGGTTGGCGCGGTCTTGTGCCCATGCGCTGTTCTGTCCGTCGCCGGTGGCGATGTAGAGCTTGCCGTCCGGGCCGAAGCGCAGCCGGCCGCCGTTGTGGTACTTGTTGCGCGGGATGCCGGTGAGCAGGACTTGGGGCGTGCCGGTGAGCGCGCCGCCGGTGTAGCGGATGCGCACCACCCGGTTGTCAGTCGAGCTGGTGTGCATGACGTAGACCCACGGGTCGGCCGTGAAGTCGGACGCCAGCGCGATGCCCAGGACGCCGCCCTCGCCGTCCGTCCCGGCTGCGTTCGGCACGCGCCCGACGACGGTCTTCGTGCCGGTGGCGGGGTCGAGGCGGACCAGTTCGAAGGTGTCGCGGCGGCCGAAGAGCACCTGTCCGTCCGGCAGGGTGGTCAGGCCCCAGGGCAGGTCGGTCTCCGTGGTGACCCTGGTGACCGTGCACAGCGCCGTGGCGCAGGAACTGCCCGTGGTGACCGCGACGGCCGTGCTCGGCGTGGACCGGTTGCCCTGCGCGTCCCGCGCCCGCACCCGGTACTCATAGCGGGTGTTCGCGGCCAGGCCGCTGTCGGTGAACGACGTCGTGCCGCTGGTGGAGCCGACCTGGACGCCGTCACGCAGGACCTCGTAGCCGGTGACGCCGATGTTATCCGTCGACGCCGACCACGCGACCGCGACCGAGGTGCCCGACGCCGTCGCCGTGACGCCGGTGGGGGTGCTGGGCGGGGTGGTGTCGGCTTGGCACTGCGGGACGGTGATGGTGACCGTGGCACTGGCCTGGGAGACGTTGCCCGCGGCGTCGCGCGCGTTGACGTACAGGCCCCAGGTGGCGCCCGGCGAGACCGTCAGGTTCGCCGACAGCGCGGTGCCCGGCACCGAGGTCATGAGCTGCCCGTCGTGGTAGATGTCGTAGAACGCCACCCCGACGTTGTCCGTGGACGCCGACCACGAGAACGTCACCCCGGTGCACGTCAGGTTCGAGGTGCGGGGGTTTGCGGGTGCGGTGGGCGGCGTGGTGTCCGTGCTCCCGAGCTTGACCATCTGCCACTGCTGGCTGGCCGCACCCGTGTCGGACAGCTGGACGACCTGCGCCCCGTCCGCGGTGGAGGAGTAGAGGACGTCCACGGCCTTGCCGCTGGCGCGGTTGAGCAGGCGCACGTAGCCGCCTGCGGAGTCAGCCAATCGGAACTGTTGACCGGCGGTGTTGGCGTCCGTGGTCTGCACGAGCCCGGCGCGGTCGGCGGTGGACGGGAAGCTCAGCACCTTGTTGCTGTGCTTGGACTTGATCCGGTAGTAGCCACCGCCGGAGTCCACGAACTGCCACTGCTGCCAGGCGCCGTCGTTGCGGGTGTACTGGGTGATCCGCGCACCTTCCGCGGTACTGCGCCCGTACACGTCCAACACTTTGCCGCTGTTGCGGTTGACCAGCACGTAGGTGGCCGTCGTGTCCACGGTGGCAGCCGACGCGCCGGGCAACGGCAAGACGACACCAAGAACCGACAACACCACCACCCACACCGCTCGGCGTCGCGCGCGGGTGTTTCTCCTGGTCGCGAGGGAATCTCGCATGTTTTCCTCTCTCGGAATGCAAGGTCAATCGCCTTGTTGACAACCCGCGGCGGGCGCAATGCCGCGTCGATGGCGGTCGACGTGCACCGAAAGGGCGTGATCGGGAAGTGCTCCTAGACGCGACAGGAGGAGACGGCGTCGGGTCTGCGGCAGAACGGGAACGACGAGGGTGTTCCAAGCGCACACGAATCCACGTCTCGCCTCCTCGCGAGCAGGGTGCGTTGCCGCCGCCGCGCAGCGCTGGGCCGCACGGCTGGGAGCGTTCCCACCGGCACGGTAGCGCGAGCCGTTCACCGCAGACAAGAGCCCTTGATCAGGCCGCTCGGCGCGGCCGGGGCCACCGCCGGCGTTTCGCTCACCCGTCGTGCGTCGGCCGCAGCAGGTCGGCGGTGGTGGACTGGTCGAAGTGCCGCGCCCAGTCGTACGGGGTCGCGTCGAAGCGCTGGTCGCGGAGCTTGGGGTCGGCACCCAGGTCCAGCAGGCGACGGGTCAGCTCGACGTCGCCGGCCATCGCGCTGTGGTGCAGCGCGGTCTCCCACGGCTCTTCGACCGGTGCGTCGCCGCGTCCGTAGGCGTTGACGTCGAAACCGAGTTCCGCCAACAGCACCACGGCCTCGACGGAGATCCGCGCCGCCGCCCACACGATGAGCCCGGGACGACTGCGGCGGGCTTCGGCCACGGCGTCGGGGTGCTCGGCGCGGACCTCGTCCAGTGCGGCCCGGTCGCCCCGCAACGCCGCCGCGATCAGGTCGCGGACCGGGTCGGGACCGGGCGGCTCGGCGCCGTGGGCGAGGAGGTGGTCGGTGATCTCCGCGTCACCGTTGAGCTGGGCCAGCTCGACCGGAGTCCGGCCGTCACCGGGGCTCCACGCGGGTCCGTCGCCGTCGAAAGGGGAGCGGATGTCGACACCGTGCTCGACGAGCAGCCGGACGCGGGCGGGTTGGTGGTGCTCGACCGCCCACCGGAGCTGGGTGCGCAGCAGCCGCGCGGGCGGGTCCAGCTCCGGGATCCGCCTGCGCCACGGTCCGCCGTGGCCGGTGCCGAGACCGTGGGCGAACAGCAGTTCCAGGTGCGAGTCGTCCGGCTCGAACATCCTGTTGTAGAGCGTCTGGGCGTCGTTGGGATCGGCGCCCGCGTCCAGCAGCAGCCGGCCCAGCGCCGACCAGTGCGGGTGGCTGGGTTGGCGGTGCCGGCCCAGCTCGCCGTGCCCGAACACGCCGGTCAGCAGCGTGAACGGCGAAGGCAGGCCGTCGAAGAGGTAGCCGTCGTTCGGATCCGCGCCGGCGTCGAGCAGCAGCCGGGCGACGGCGAGCACGCGGTCTGCCGGCACCGCCAAGTCGAAGCGCGAGTAGACGAGGTAGAACAGCGGTCGCCACCCGAACGGGCCACCGCGTCGCCCGGCCAGTCCCGGCTGCTCCGCCAGCAACCGACCGACGTCCTCCGGACGGGCAGCCGCCGCGGCGGCCCAGATGTCCCGGCTGGTCAGGTCGGGGTGCTCGGCGAGGAGCCGCCGGGCCGCCGCCCAGCGCTCCGGCCCGTCCTCGCGGGTGTAGGTCAGGCAGGCCAACCGGCAGAACTCCTCCGCCGGCCCGGCCACGGGTGCCTGCACAAGCCGGGTCTCCCAGCCGTGCTCGGCGACCGTCCCCAGGTACCGCACCAACCGGGGCCAACTCGCGAACCCGTACTCCCGAGCCACGACCAGTTGCGCCGCGCTCAACCGGAACTCGCCGCTCGGCACACCGGGGTGGTGCCGGGCCACGCGTGCGATCGCCTCGGGATCACCGCCCCGCACGGCTCGCTGCAAGTCGCGGGCCTGTCGGCGGAACCTGCCGAGGTCGGGACGTTCGGGCATGCCAAGGGTGGGCACAACGGCCTCCTCTCGTGTGCCTGATGTCCGCTCGGTCAGGCCGAAAGGAGAGCGTTGGTGTCACGCGCCGCACTCACCAGGTGGGCTGAGCCCATTCCCGCGGACCGGTGGCTCCCTGGCAGCCACGCCCACCCTACTCCGACCATGCACGACCGCGCGTCCCGCGGAAAACCGGTGGCGGTGGGCAAGGCCGTTGCGCCAGGTTCGGTCGGGTGCTTGTCGATCCTCACGCAATCGTGGCCGGGCACGGTCTGCCCACCGGCCCCGTCACCCTGCACGTCGACCGACCGACCCGACTGGTCGCCCGGGTGGGTGATTTCGCGGTGAAAGCCGACGCGGAGCCTCTCGCGTTCCGGCAGGAGCAGGCGGCGGTAGCGCGCCTGGCCGCTGCCGGGGTGCCGGTCTCGGAAGTCGTCGCCGCCTCCGACGCCGCCCCGTCGCACCTGGTGCTGCGCTGGGTGGAGGGCGAGGCGTTGTCGGCAGCCAGTTCACCGGCGGCGCAGCGAGAGGCCGGGCGGTTGCTGCGGCGGGTGCACTCACTGCCCGAGACCAGGCCGGACACCATCGGCACGTGGATGACGAACTGGACCACGTGGCTACTGGCCCGGCTGGGCGAGTTCACCGGCTTCCCGGCGCGGCGGGCCGACGAGATCCGGGACTGGTGCGCCCGCCTCCAACCGCTGATGACCGGCCACGGCACGCTGACCCTGCTGGACGGCCGCCCCGACCACTTCCTGGTGCGGGGTGACCGGATCGCCGGGCTGATCGACGTGCATGACCTCAGCGCCGGCGATCCCGCGATGGACCTGGCCGTGTTCGCCGTCGCCGACGAAGACCTCCTACCAGCAGTCCTGGAGGGGTACGCGCCGACACCGGCCGAAGCGGAGGCTTTCGACCGCCTGATCCCGTTCTACGTGCTGCTGCGCCGACTCGCGGCGGCCGAGTGGGAGCGCGAGCACGGCAACCCCGCCCGCACGCCGATCTTTCTGGAACAAGCAGCCCGGACGCCGATACCCCGCTGACCCCGCCGCTTCAGAAGACGACAAAGGCGAGGAACCCTCTCCTCGCCATGTCCAACATATAGCACACAGGGGGTCTTGTGGCAAGAGCCCGTTAGCGGGGCACAATCTCCAGCCGCAGCCATTGATGACGGGGGAAGGCAACACAGTGGGTAGTTACGTGCTCGGTCTCCAGGAGATCGACCGTTCACAGATCGCGATCGTCGGCGGCAAGGGGGCGCACCTGGGGGAGTTGGCGCGGATCGACGGGATCCGCGTGCCGGCCGGGTTCTGCGTGACCACGGACGCGTTCCGGCGGGTGTTGGCGGACGTGCCGTCGATCGACGAGCGCCTGAACGACCTCGACGTCGACGACCGGGACGCCATCCGCGGGCGCAGCGCGGAGATCCGGCGCACCATCGAAGAAGCAGGCGTCCCCGACGACGTGGCCGCCGAGATCCTCGCCGTGCTCGACGAAACCCCGTACGCGGTCCGGTCGAGCGCGACGGCGGAGGACCTGCCGGGAGCCTCCTTCGCAGGCCAACAAGACACCTACCTCAACGTGGTAGGGCGAGAAGCGGTCCTCGAACACATCAGCCGCTGCTGGGCCTCCCTGTTCACCGAGCGCGCGGTGACCTACCGGCTGCGCAACGGTTTCGACCACCGGAAGGTCCACATGGCCGTGGTCGTGCAGCGGATGGTGTTCCCGCACGCGGCCGGGGTCCTGTTCACGGCCGACCCCGTGACGTCGAACCGGAAGGTCGCCTCCGTGGAGGCCTCCTTCGGCCTCGGCGAGGCTCTGGTGTCGGGGCTGGTGAACCCGGACCGCTACCAGGTCCGCGACGGCGAGATCATCGACAAGGCGGTCGCCACCAAGGCGCTCGCCATCAACGCCCAGGCGACCGGCGGCGTCCGGGAACAAGCACCCGAGAACCCGGAGCAGCCGGCGCTGACGGACGACCAGGTGCTCCGGCTCGTCGAGCTGGGCCGCCGGATCGAGGCCCATTTCGGCCGGCCGCAGGACATCGAGTGGTGCCTGGCGGACGGCGACTTCCACATCGTCCAAAGTCGACCGATCACCACGCTGTACCCCGTCCCGGACAACCCGGACGGGCAGAACCACGTCTACGTCTCGACCGGCCACCAGCAGATGATGACCGACGCCATGAAGCCGCTCGGGCTGTCGGTGTGGCAGTTGACGACCCCGCGCCCGATGGCCGTGGTGGGCGGACGGCTGTTCGCGGACGTCACCGGCATGCTGGCCAACCCCGTGAGCCGGGCCGGGCTCCTCGACGTGGTGGGGAAGTCCGACCCGCTGATCGCCGACGCCCTGCGGACCGTCGTCGAGCGCGAAGGCTTCCTCCCTCCACCGGACGACGAGCCCGCCCGAACGATCCCCGGCGCCGCCCCGGCCACGGTCGAGACCGACCCGGCCATCGTCGCCGACCTGATCCGCCGCGCGGAAGCCTCCATCGCCACCCTGAAGGAGGACATCACCACCAAGTCCGGGACCGAGCTCCTGGACTTCATCGAGGCGGACATCCCGGAACTGCGCCGAATCCTGTTCGCACCGCACAGCATCGACGTCATCATGGCCGCGATGCAGGCGACGTGGTGGCTCAACGAACACCTCCACGAGTGGCTGGGGGAGAGGAGCGCCGCCGACACACTCTCCCTGTCCGCGCCCAACAACGTCACCTCGGAGATGGGCCTGGCCCTGCTCGACGTCGCCGACGCCATCCGCCCACACCCGGAGGTTGTGGCCTACCTGCGCGATGCCCAGGACGACGACTTCCTAGACCGCCTAACCGACCTCAACGGCGGACGCGAAGCACACGACGCCATCACCGCGTACCTGGACAAGTACGGGATGCGCTGCGTCGGCGAGATCGACATCACCCGACCGCGGTGGAGCGAAAAGCCCACCATGCTCCTGCCCATGCTCCTGTCCAACATCAAGAACGCCAAGCCAGGCGAGGCCAGCCGACGCTTCGAGCAGGGCCGGCAGGAGGCGGCGCAGAAGGAACAGGAAGTCCTGGAACGGCTACGCGCCCTGCCCGACGGCGACCGCAAGGCCGAGGAGACCAAGCAGAAGATCGACCTGGTCCGGACGTTCATCGGCTACCGCGAGTTCCCGAAGTACGGCATGATCAGCCGCTACTTCGTCTACAAGCAGGCACTCCTAGCCGAAGCGGAACGCTTGGTGCACAAGGGCTTGCTGTCCGACAAGGAAGACATCTTCTACCTAACCTTCCAGGAACTCCGCGACGTCCTACGCACCACCCAGGTCGACAACGCCCTCATCAGCCAACGCAAGGAAGACTTCCTTTCATACGAGGCACTCACCCCACCCCGCGTCCTCACCTCAGACGGCGAGTCCGTAACCGGCCAATACCGCCGCGACGACCTCCCGGCCGGCGCACTGGTCGGCCTACCGGTCTCCGGCGGCACCATCGAGGGCCGGGCACGCGTAATCCTGGACATGACCGAAGCCGACCTGGAACCCGGCGACATCCTGGTCACAGCACACACCGACCCCAGCTGGTCCCCTCTGTTCGTCGCGATCGAGGGCCTGGTGACGGAGGTCGGCGGCCTCATGACCCACGGCGCGGTAGTCGCCCGCGAATACGGCCTACCCGCCGTAGTCGGCGTCGAACACGCCACCCGCACAATCCGAGACGGCCAACGCATCCGCGTAAACGGCACCGACGGCTACATCGAAGTCCTCCCCGAAAACTGACCGGTACATCCTGACGACCCCACCCAGCCTGACCGTGTGGGGACGGCGGCAACCACCGTCCCCACACCCCGGTCACGTGATCGCAGGCTCAGCCGCTTGGTCAGCACAAGCCCAATGGCGTGGGTCAGCGGGTGGCGTACCCGTCCGGCCTGGCACGGGCACGCGGGTCTCAGCGGTGGCGAGCGGATCCGGTCGTCATTGCAGGAGATCGTCGACGAGCGGGGGGATGGCCTCTGGATGGTGCCGGGTGATCACCGGTACGACGCTTGTCCAGTGCAGGAGCCGGAGCAGTTCCGCCGCGGGCCGCCCGGTCGGGCCGAGCGGGGTTTCCATCGCCAGGCGATGCCACCCGCGCGCACGCTCGTAATCGGACGGCATGGTCCGGACGAGGTGTGCGGCGGTGTCTTCCGCGCCCGCTGCGGCCAACGCCACCGCCACCCTTTCCCGCTGCTCGGGGTCGGTGATCACGGCCGCCTGGCTGCCGGACCTGCCCTCTAGTGCCGCTTCGAGCGATTCCGTGAAGGTCGTCAACGTCGAGAGGCCGCTTGAAGTCCTGGTCATCGCAAGCCGGAGGGTCTTCGTGCTTGGCGTGGAGGATCGTGCGGCGGCGCTGTGCAGTGCGGTGGACACCTGTCGGACACGGCCCAAGTCGCGCCGCACCGCTGCTGCTTCCATCACACCGAGCAGCGCGTCGAGGCGGTCGTCTTCGTTCGAGATCTCGTCGAGGCACGCGTTCGCCATGTCGACCGCACCCGAGTGCTCAGCGGACCTGGCAAGGGACGCGCGCAGCGCGTTGCGGCGTTCCTTGGGCACGAGAAAGGACAAGTGCATGGCATCGGCGGTGAACGACTGCCTGGCCAGGGCGGCAGCGACCACCCGCCACGCGGAGTCCGACTTGCACCGCATGATCGTGGTCACCGCCCTGGTCAGCTCTCCGGTTCCGATCAGAGCTTCCGAGGTGACGGCAAAGGCTTCCTCTCTCAGGAGACGGACCGTCAGGCGCGAGGAGAGGTCCAGTGCGGCTGCGGTCTCTCCCCGCTCGGCGGTGGCGCGCACGACGGCCAGGAGCGCCCGCTCGTCGTCACCCGCATAGGCGGTCGCCAGAGGCAGGTCTCCGGTCAGGGCCGCGGCGGCAGCGAGGTGGTCCGCGAACTCGGTGCGGTATCCGTGTTCCTCGACCTTCGCGATGAGTCGCTTCGCGGCGACGATGTCGCCGCATCGCGCAGCCGCCTGCGCCACGACCGCCACCCCGCGCAGGTCGTCGACGCGCTCGCTGCCTGTTGCGGCTAGGTTCATCGTCGCGGCGAGGAGCTGCTCGGCCAGAGCCGGGTTTCCTGCAACTGCGGCACGACGGGCCACCGCCGCCATTGCCGTGCTGTCCGCCGCGCGCGTCGCGCGCCTTGCCGCCCGTGACAGGTCTCCCGCGTCGGCGATGGCGACTGTCAGCGCACGAGTGTTCCTGGTGCCACCGAGCTCGGCCAACCGATGTTCAAGCGCTGCGGCCTCGTCCTCCGACCAAGGCATGGCCCCCAGCAGGTGGACGAGCAGCGGGCGCGCGTTCGGGGCGTCAAGCGATTCGACGAGTTCCACCGCGGTGTCGAGATCGCCGAACCTCGCCGCCACCTCGGCCCTGACACCGGTCACCTCCACCTCGGACACTCCTTCACGGAACAGCGATCGGACCACGGTGTCCGCGACGTCGTAGGGCAACAACCTCGACGCGGTGCGTGCGATGTGTCGCAACGTGTCCCGAACCTCCCACCGCGGAACGTCCGGCACGAGCCCCAGCGCGTGATCGAAGTGGCGGCGTGCCCGGTCGGTGTCCGGGGAGACCTCGGCGACGCCCAGGCACATGCGCAGCCGTGCGGCCACGTCGTCGACGGAGTTGATCGCGACGTCCGACCGGTCGGCACCCCACCGGGACTCGATCACCCGACCGATTTCCCCGAAGTCTTCAGCGGACAGGTCGGCTCGCCGGCGCAGGACCCTGAACACCCCGGCCGGATCCCCCACCGTGACCGCCGCCTTGGCAAGCGCCGCGACCGCCCGGCTTCGCGACGTCGGCTCGTCCACCAGGTCGAGTTGCCGCTCGGCCTGCGCAAGCACGGTTTTCGCCATGTCCGCGTCCTGCTCGGCCGATGTGATCGCGACCAGCGCCAGCGCCTCGATGCGGTCGCCGATCGAGCTGATGGCGCCGGCCAGTTCCGCTGCTCGCCGGTGTCGGCCGAGTGCCGCCCATGCCGCCGGGAATTCGACCGGGGTCGCGGAATTGCGATCGATCAGCCGTTGCCGGTTGAGCGCGAGCAGGGTCATCACGGCCACGGCCACGGCGACGTCGTCCCGCGCGAGAAGCCTCTCCTCGGTCGTCGCGAGGTGGCGCAGGGCCTCCGCGTCGCTTCCCGAGACCTCCCGCATGAGGTCGATCCTGTGCCGGTCGGCCGCGACGGCGGCCATCCGGGCGACGTCGTCATTGGCAGCCAGCATGCGGAAGTACCCGTGCAGCAGGTACTCCGGTGTGGACTTCGGCCATCGGCGGTCCCTGTAGGTCTCAGCCCACCGGTGGATGCGCATCCGGTGTTCGTCCACTTCGGAGCCCAAATGGTTCGCGGCCTCGGCCAGCAGTTCAGCGTGGCTCAGCATGTACATCTCGCCCAGGGTCCACGGGCTCGGCCGCGAGGCGAAGCTCCGACAGGCTGTGGACGCAAGGCGCTCGGCCATTTCCCGCGCGGGCACGCCGGTCAGCTCCGCCAGTTCCTCCGCCGTCAGCCCTCCGCCCGACGCCACGACGAACGCCACCAGCTCGCGTTGCCCGCTCAGCAATCGGCGCAATTCCCGTTCCATGTCCGACCGGCTCACGCGGGCCTCCGGTGACGTCACAAGATCCCGTACCAGTGCGTTTTGGCGCAGCGGGTGGTCCTGCGGCAAGTCGTAGGGCAGCGGCCGGGTGGAACGGCTCGCCACGACGACGTTCGCGCCGTGGGGTGGGGTGATGGGGAGCAACCCCGCGACGCTGTAGTCATCAGGCCCGGAGGTCACTCCGCGATCCTCGTCGAGACCGTCCACCAGGAGGACGAGCTGCTCGTCCCGAGAGCGGCACAGCGCCGCCGCATCCTCCAACATGCCCAGCAGGTGCACGTCGCGCGTCGCCTCGGACAACAGCACCGGAGGAGTTTCACCCAGTATTTCGGATAACTGCCCGACAACGTTTTCGATGAACGCGCCGCGATGGTTCTGCCCGGCCATTCGAGCGGTCACGAAGAACGAGACGATCCGCACTCCCGGCGGCGGGTGCAGGGTGAACCAGGACAACAACGCCGACTTGCCCGCCCACGGCTCTCCCTGCCACCAGAAGTAGGCACCGGACCGGGAGGTGCAGAATTCGGCCAGTTCCGCGAGTTCAGTATCGCGCCCAACGAGTTCATCCGGTGCCATGATCCGCACCAGGTGCAGGTATCGGGACCGGAACGGTGTGCGTTGCATGACGTGCACGTCCCCGATGTGCACGCCCGCGTTCGCGTAGCCGCCGGGCGCGGTCGCGGTGCCGTGCAGGTACCCGGCCTGCACCAAGGGCCCGGAGGACGCATCCGCGACGGTGTTCGACACGGTCCGGGACGCGCTGACAGGAGCAGGTCTTCCCGTCTCGTCGGGTCCACCGTCCTCGTCGCCCACGGACAGATCATTGCGCATCGCAGCGCGTCGACCTCAATTCGACCATCTGACCGCAGACTTCGCGTCTCGTCGGACTGTCGCGTTATGGTGTCATCGCCGGGGACCGTTCAAGCGCGACGTTCGACAAGTGGCCGCACTATTGCGGAGATGGTGCACTTTCGTGTCCGAAAGGGGTGCGGTGAGGGATTCGCGACGGTGGTGGCAGGAGGTCGTGGCCGACGATTGGGCCGCGTTCGCCACGTCCGAGGACCTCGCTCGGGAGCGGTACACGGCGCTGCTGGCGGCTCTGGAGGAGCTGTCGACGCGTGGGCCGATGGCCACGCCGGCGGAGATCTCCGCCCAGGCCAGAGAGGTCGGCTACCACGACCCCTTACCGGAAGACGATCTCCGCAAGGCCCTGGACCGGCTCGCGCAATGGGGGTTCGTCGAGCCCTTCCGGGACTACGCCGCTCCGGTCCGCAGCCTCCAGGGTGTGATCGTCAGGCAGGAAGCGTG
Source organism: Saccharothrix sp. CCNWYY140 (assembly GCF_037401995.1). Classification (NCBI taxonomy): domain Bacteria; kingdom Bacillati; phylum Actinomycetota; class Actinomycetes; order Pseudonocardiales; family Pseudonocardiaceae; genus Saccharothrix; species Saccharothrix sp. CCNWYY140. The sequence goes on along the minus strand of NZ_JBBEGC010000006.1, from coordinate 137,702 downwards.
GGCGTTGACCCGCAAGGGGCGCGGCATCGTCGCCGCCGTGCGCCTTGCCGTGGTGGACTCCCGACGCGCCCTCCAGTTGCCCAGCCGGCTCCTGGACGGCGTGGAGAGCACGATCCGCGCGCTGGTGGAGCACGCCGCGCACGACCCTGGTCGCCTGCCCATCGACCTCGACGACGTGCGCACCCGGATCGACGAACTCCGGCGCGTCACCGCCGACTTCTACGACGCCCTCGCCCGCATCGTCCAGTCCGACGTCACCGACGACAGCGTGTTCGGCGACAACCGCGACCGCGTCATCGAGGCGCTGCGGCAGTTCCCCCGCGAATACGGGCGGGCGCTGCGACGGGTGGAGCACGCGTTGGAGGAGCTCGAAGCCACCGGCCACCACGCCGTCGCGGAAGCCGCTGTCGCCCACGCGGGCCTCATCGACGCCGCGGAACAGCAGAACTGGGTGGAAGACCGGGTGCGCAGGCTCTCCGACCTGGCGGCGTGGTTCCACCAGGACGGCGGGGTGCACCGGCTGATCGGCTCGGCGACCGGTGCGGTGCACACGCTCCTCGTGGCCATCGACCGCCGCTACACGGCCCGCCGAAGGGGTTCCGACCTCGGGCACGACTTCCGGTTGCTGGCCCGCAGCCTCCACCGCCAGTCGACCGACGTCGAGGCCCGGCGCGTGTACGCGGCGGCCTTCGGCGATTGGCCGGCGTGGCACGCCGTGCCCCGCATGGTCGAGGAAGACGTCGCGCACGGCACCCTGGCCGCCTCGGGCGAGACCAAGCACCGGGTCGAGGTGACGCTGCGCGAGCACGAACGCCACGGACCTCCCAGCGGTCGACCGCGCAAGCTCGCGGACACGAGCCGGGAACGCGCGGCGGCGGCGGCCCGCGCGGCGGAGGAAGCCGCCCAGCGCAGACACCTCACGGCGGTGCTCGCCACCGAGGACGAGGTGTCGCTGGACCACTTCACCGGGTACGCGTCCGCTGCCGTCGTGGTCCTGTTGCGAGCGGTGGAAGTGGCGCTTGCCCAGCTGGACCCGCACACCGGCACCGGCCAGGCGTACGCGGACGGAGCGAGCGCGCGGGTGGTCGTCAGGGTCGGCACACCCGGCCGCACGGTCCGCGTTCGGCTCGTGGACGGTGTTCTGGCCGCACCGGACGTGCGGGTGCGGGTGATCCCGTCGGGCGACGTCGGCGTCCGCGACGAGCGCGAGGGCGGTGTCGCGTGAGCGCTATCCGGGCGCTGGCGCCGGAACTGCGCGAGCCCGCTCGCCGGTTGGTCGCCACCGGCCGCATCCGGGCCGAGTCGGATGCCGAGTCCTACCGCGCCGCAGTCCGGGGACGACGGCAGCTGACCGACTTCTTCCGCGTCGAGCTCGGCTGGGAGCTGGAGGTCGTCGAGTCGGCGGAGCTGGTGCGGCTGCACAAGCGCCGCACCGACGTGCCGGCCGACCGCGGGCCCCGGCTGCGCCGCGACGGTCGTGACGCCCACCTGGCGTCGAAGGAGGTGCTGGCGCTCGTCGCACTCGTGTGCGAGCAGCTGTGGCGCCGCCCTCGGATGAGTCTGCGCGAACTGATGCAAGCCATCGCCCAGGTGTGCGCCGCGGAAGCGCCGACCGGTGGTTTGCCCGAGTTCAGGATCGTGGCGACCGACGGGACCGGGAAGGCCGAGGCGCGGACCAGTCGGCTCAACCTGGTCGACGCGCTCAGGCTCCTGGTCGCCGAAGGCTCGATCTCGGTGGACGCGGACCTGGAGCGGATCGCGGGCCAGGACGACAGCGACCTGGTGGTCACCGCGTCGAGGGAGCGGCTCGCCATGAAGTTCTCGTCGCTGTCGCCGACCCTGCTCGGCTTGGACGACCTGGAGCCGAAGCGCCACGTCGCCGCGCTGTCGGCCGACGCGCTGGCCGACGACACGGCGGCGGACGACGAGCCGACCGTCGACGACCGGCGGCTGCTCGCGGTGCGCAGGCTGGTCGACGACCCGGCCGCGAACCCGCTCGACGACCGGGCGCCGGTGCCCTACCTGCACACGCCCGCCGGTCGTGAGCGGGCGCTGGAAGTCGTGGCGGCGCTCGGGTTCGCCACAACGGCCCGCCGTGACTGGTGGGAGGTCACCGACCCCAGCGGCATCGGCACGCTCGTCGACTTCCCCAACGGTCGCCGCAACGAGCGACAGGCCGCGCTCGCCCTGCTGGGCGCCTTGAGCCGGCGTCCCGAGCCGCGCTCGGTGCTCGGCATCGCCGAAGTCGTCGAACTGTTCGAGCAGGTGCGGGCCACGTTGCCCCGCTGGGCCGCCGCGTACGAACACCGACTGCCCGCGTTGGCCCGCGCCGCCGCCGCGGAACTGGTGGCGGTAGGCCTGCTCATCCCGCTGCACCACGACACCTGGCAGCCGACACCGGGCGTCCACCTCTGGCGGATCAAGGTCGAGCAGACCTCCGCGCAGCCCGACGAGGAGTCGATCCGCCGATGAACACTACCCAGCACGCGGTCCGCGACCTGGACGCCGTGCGCGACCTGCCATCGGTCGGGACTCCCGCCGTCGAAGGGCGTTGGCAGCCGTCGAGGGCCGGCGTCGTCAACTCCTGGGCCTGGTCAAACGAAGTCCTCGTATTCGCAGACGGGTGGATGACCCTTACCGGCCCCAACGGATCCGGCAAGTCGCTCACCGCGTCGATGCTCATCACCCTGCTGCTGGACGGGGACACGTCGCAGACCGCGCTGTCGGTGTCCGGCAAGGCGGCGGGAACGCTGACCAGCAGGCACACCGACCGCAACGAGCGCGAGGACCGCACCGGGGCCTGGTGGCTGGAATACGGCCGCCACGACCCCCGGACGGGGCAGACCTCCTACCTGACCACGGGGTTGTGGCTGCGCGCGGTCGGGGGGAACCTCCAGCGCGCGTTCTTCATCAGCCCCGGCCGGGTGGGCGAAGACCTCGTGCTGGAACGCGACGGCAACCCGGTGCGGATCGACGACCTCGCCACCCAACTCGCCGCCACCGAAGGGGAACTGTTCACCTCAGCGCAGGCGTTGCGCTCGAAGGCACGCGACCACCTCGCCGCCGTGAACGACGAGCCGGCGTACCGGAACGAGGTGCGCATCCGCCTGTTCACCCCGCTGGACGAGGTGCAGTTCGAGGCGCTGACCGGGGTGCTCCGCAGCCTGCGCAGCCTCCGCACGGCCGAGGCGATCCCACCCGCCCAGATGCGCGCCGTGCTGACCGAGGCACTACCCGCTCTGGACCCCGACCGGTTGACCGTCATCGGCGAGGCGATGGAACGCATCTCCGAACTGGAAACCCAACTGGCGGACATGCGTGACGAGGCCAGGCAACTCGCCACGACCGACCGGCGGTACCAGCGCTACGTCGAGACGCTCGTCGCCGTCGAAGCGGCGCAGCTCACCGCGGCCAACACCGAGTTCGACGCCCAGACGCGCCGAACCCGCGAGGCCACCGCGGCACTGGAGGCCGCACAGCGGAAACAGCACGAAGCAGCAGGGCAGCTGAGGGTCCTGAACACCCGCATCTCCGCCCTCGAAGGCCGTCGCGAGGCAGCCGACGCCGCGCTACGCGACCACGCCGGAGCCGAACTTCCCCACATGGAGCGCCGTGCCGCGGAGTTGGCCCGGGAAGCCGAACGTGCCGAGGTTCGTGCGGACAACGCCGCAGAAGAGGCCGGGAGCGCGGCGGAGCAGTCCGAAGAAGCTCTGATGTCGGCACACGAGGCCGGGGAACACCTGGCCACATTGTCCGACGAGATGCGCGCCGCGTCCCGCGCCGTCGGCGCTGAAGCCGTCCTCGAACAGTTGGCCGTCACGACGGCTCTGCTCGGCGAGGGGCGGGACCGCGAGACCTCGCCGGAAGACGTGGCGCGGACCTGCGCCACTCCGGCAGCCTGGGCGGACGCACGCGCCAACCAGGTGCAACGGGTCGACGACGCGCTCAGGGCGCACGCGTCGGCACAGGACCGGGAGCGGGCGGCGGCGGACGTACTGCGCCGGGCCGAGCAGCTGGACGACGAGGCGCGCGACGCTGCCGTCGAATCCGGCCGCCTGCGCCGAGCCGCCGAGGCCGGGCTGCTGGAAATGATCACGAGGTGGGAGGCGACCGTCCGGTACCTCGGGCCGGTGCCTCGTGAACTGACCGAGCCCTCAGACCAGGACAGCCCGTTGGCCATCGACGGCCTGGAAACGTGGCTCGCCGAGGCCGCCGACGATGTCGGTACCCGGATCGACGTGGTGGGACGGCGTCAAGCGGCGGCGACGGCCAGGGCGTTGCTGGCTGAAGCCGTCAACTCCGTCTCCGATGCACGTGCCGATCACGACAGTGCCGTCAGGCAATCGGGAGACGCCGCCTCCGCTCTGCACGAGGAGCGCCGGCAGGCGCTCGCTGAGGAGTCGCGCGCCGTGCAGGAGCGCGCCGCCGCCGACGAGGCGCACCGACATGACGTGGACGAGGCTCGGCGGCATGTGGCTGCCGCTGATGAAGTCGCGGCAGCGGCCGACGAGGGCGCCCGCCGTGCGGCGACGTTGTGGATCGAGCAGGCTCATCGGTGGCGTGCAGCGGCTCGCTTCGTGAACGCGGTCGTCCTGCCCGAAGCGGATGAGCACGATGTCGACCCGGCGGTCGTGCGTCTTGCGGTGGCGGAGGCGCACGCCCAAGCCGACGTGGTGCTCCAGCTCGCGGTGGCCGACGCCCGGCGCGAGGTAGACCGGACCGGGTCCGCGGTCACGGAGCTGACCGCGGAACTGGCGGGAGCGCGTCGCGCGGCGCCGGTGCCGCAGGCCGCCCCGTGGCGCGACCGCCGGCCGGAGGACGGCGTCCCGCTGTGGGCGCTGGTGGACTTCGCCGACCACCTGTCGGCCGAGGAAGCGGACCGGCTGGAGGGCGCGCTCCTGGTCGCCGGACTGCTCGACGCGCTGGTCACTCCCGACGGTCGGGCACGCGCCGGTGACCTCGTCATCACCGCCGGCCGGCCGGCGACCGGCCGTTCCCTCGGTGACCTGCTCGACGTGGAGGAATCGCCCGCGATCCCGGCGGAACGGGTTCGGGAACTGCTGCGGTCCATCCCGATCGACGGCGACGCCGAGCAGGGCAGGGTGCGTTCGGGCGTCCTCACCGCGGCAGCGCCCCAGGACTACCGGACGACGTTCATCGGCCGCACTGCCCGCGAACAAGCTCGCCTGAAGCGGGTCGCGGACTTGGAGCAAGCGCTGACCGGTGCGCAGGACAGCCTCGCCGCCGCTCGCCGGCAACTCGCGGACCGAGAGGCCGACGTCCGCGCCGCGGCAACGGAACGGGACGAGTTCCCGCCACACGACGAACTGGTGGCCTCGCGCCGAGCCGCCGAGCGACAGCACGCCGCCGCCGCGACGGCGCGGCGCGAGGCCGCCGACCGCATCGCACAGGCGGATCTGAAGCGGCAGCAGGTTTTCGGGCAGCTGGACGCCGCCGCGGTCCGGCGATCGACCCGGATCGCCGCCGCGGAACAACATCTCCGGCACACCGAGGACGTGGCCGCCCGAGCCCGGTTCAAGGTCGAGGCCGCGGAGCGGGTGCTCGATGAACGCCGAGCCACCGAACGCGGAACGTCGGCGGACCTCGCCGCCGCCGAGGAAGCACAGCGGACAGTCGACGCGGAGCGCGCGGGATTCCCCTCGATGTCGGACGTCCGAGCAGCCCGGCTCGTCGAAGACCGCCGCGAGGACGACCTGCGCAGGTCGCAGGCCGCCGTCATCGAGGCGACCGAGCATCATCGTGAAGCGGGTGGCGCGGTCCACGAAGCGCTGCGTGAACTCAACCGCCAAGCCACGTTGCCGGACGGCACGTTGCTGCCGACCGAGCGGACGGCGTTGGCCGCCCACCGCACGACGGTCACCAACCTCGGGCACCACGTGGAGCTGTGGGGCCAAGCGGCGACCAGGGTGATCGGACTGTTCCGCCAGGCCCGACGCGCCGAAGCCACCACGCGGCAGAGGGCGGCAGCCCTGGACGAGGCTCGTGCCGAAGCCGAAGAGGCACGGCTGATCGCGGTCCGTGAGGGGTCCGCCGTGGCCGAGGCACGGGAGCTGTACGGTGCGGAGTACGAGCAGCTGCGGGCCACGCGGCAGCGGATCGCCGACGACCTCGTCAAGGTTAAGCACGATGCCGCCGCGATGTCGGCACTCGGCCGGCAGGCGGGGGAGGCAGCCGCCGCCGCGCAAGCCACCCTCGACGGGATCGCCCCGCAACGGGAAGCCGCCGAGCAACGGCGCGACACGCGGCTCCGGCAATTCGGCGCGCTGGTGGACGAGGGGTTCGCCTCAGTGCCCGACGACGTGGCCCGCACCCCGGACGGCAAGCCCGCGCACCTCACCGCCGCGCTCCAGTGGGCAAGGCGCCTGCTCGCCGACCACTCCGCGACCAGCGACCGGCTCGGCGCTCTGGTGCAGGCACGCAGCCGTGCCCTGGCCCAGCTGGAAACGAGCGTGCGCACCACCAGCACCGCGCTGGCGCGGTTCGACCGGCAAGTCGTGCTGGTCACCGTCGACGGCACCGAGTGGCGTCGCGCCGTGGTCGCCGATCCGGGGGCGACCAGGGGCGAGGACCTGCACGTCGCCGTGGAGAAACTGGAGGCGACGGCCCAGCAGCTGGAGGAAGACCTCCGAGACGACGTCAAGCGCACCTTGAAAACCAGTCTGTTCACCGAACTGCGTCGAGACATCCTGATCCGCCGTGACGCGGCCCTCGAACTCGTCCGGCAAATCCGCGCGACGCTCGATGACGTCCGCACCGGCGTGGCCAAGGTCGGCGTCCAGGTGGAGTGGAACGTCCGGGAGGACGAGGACGCCCGCCGCATGGTCGAGCTGATCTCCCAGCCGCAGTCGGACGACATCTTCGAGGACATGTACGTCGTCCTGAAGCAGCGGATGAGCGAAAAGGTGGGCGACTCCTGGAAGGACCGGGTCGCCCACACCTTCGACTACCGCTCCTGGCACGACTGGAGGATCCAGATCACCCATTCGTCGTTCACCGACCAGAAGCAGGAGCGGTTCCGGGAGGTGACCGCGCGGTCCAACCCGCTGGACTCGTTGTCCACCGGGGAGCGGAGGCTGGCGACCATGCTGCCACTGCTCGCCGCGGCGTGGTCCATGTACTCCGGCGAGCACTACAGCGGTCCCCGGTGGGTGTCGATCGACGAGATCGACGCCGCGTTCGACGAGCCCAACCTCCGCCAAGTGCTGGCGCTGCTGCGCTCGTGGGAGTTCGACCTGCTTGCGACCGCGCCGTTCATCACCCCGATGCTCAAGAAGGAAAGCGGGCAGGTGGTCGTCCACCAGGTCGTCACCGCCGGCAGGCAGCGGGTCACGGTGCCGTGGCTGTGGAAGGGCCACGGCGAGGCGGAGCCGCTGACCTTGGACCTGGGTGTGTGATGGCGGTCGACATCACCGCTCTGGCGGCCGACCGGGACCTGACCGCGTTGTGGACCGCCGTTCACGAGCGGATGTGCGCCGGTCGTCACCCCGCGACGATCGCACGCGTTCGGGTCGTGGGGTTGTCGAGCGTGGGGCTGGCCACCCTGAGGACGTGGGTTGACACCAGCACCCGCCGTCGGCGCGACAAGTCCGCGGTGGTGTCGAACGGTGACGTGACGATCGTGCCCCTGCGCGACGTGCTCACCGCCCTGGGCTTGTCCGCCGAGGACCTCCAGGAGCTGGTCGAGGCGGCGGTCGGACGCCCCGTGGTCGACCTCGCCGCCGCACGGCGAGCCACTTCGGCGCAACGCCGAGGCTTCTGGGCCGACGTCGAGGAAGCTCTCCCTTCCCTGCCGCGGCTGGTGGCCAGGATGCGGGCAGCAGGGACGGACGACGAGGCATCGGTGAGGCGCCTGGCAGGGGCGTTGGCACAGGTGGTGTCGAGATTGCCCCGCACACCGCCCACCAGCCTGGCAAAGCTGTCCCTCGACTGCGCGGGCGATCCTCACTACTTCGACCTCGATCGACTCGCCGGCACGCGGTTGGTGGCCGCGGTGGCGGAGTTGACCGGCGTGCCCGAGCCCAGGAGGCCCGACTTGGTGCGCGCGATGCTCACCGAGGCCGGGATCCTCGCGGACCGGTTGTCGGCGACTGTCCTGCTGCACCAGGTGCGGGTGCGCGGAACCGGCCCGGTCGACACGAGATTGCGAGACGCGACGACTCCCGTGGCCCTCACACTCCTGGACTTGACCGTGCACCCCCCGAAATTCGCGCCGCAGGTGCTCACCGTCGTGGAGAACCCGTCCGTGTTGGAGGCGGCGATGGCCCACGGCAGCCGGCAGGCGTTCGCCTGCACCAGCGGCCACCTGGGCAGCGTCGACCACGCACTGTTGCAACTGGCCGTCGACCACGGCGTGAGCCTCCGATACGCAGGCGACTTGGACGGCCCAGGGCTGCACATCGCCAAGGTGGTAGCCGAAACCTACGGCGCGCAACTCGTCGCCATGTCGGCCGCTACCGTCGAACAAGCCGGCCCAGAGCCGTCCGCTGTGCCTCTCGGCGAGCCCCCGGTATGGCTTGAGCAGGGGCTAAGCGACGCACTCCGCCTTTCCGGACGCGTCCTGTACCAGGAGCATGACGCAGTGTTACGAAGCTTGTTCACTGACGGTTAGCGCCCTGTCGATGTCCGGCGCTGGCCCGCCACCCTGTCATCCACCATGTCAACCAGTCGAAGATGCTGCGGCTGGACCTCTGGAGACGGACGTGCCCCACGCTGAGCCGCCCTCCCCGGACCCGCGCCGTCCGTCTCGAGCGGCCAGTGCCAACGCGGGCGGGGCCGTCAATGGCGCCACCCAGCTCCAGCGCTTTCACCTGATCGCTGCCGCAGCGGTCGGAGGAGCGGACCACGAATCTCCACCGACCCGGCTCGCGGCACAACAGCCTCAAGTCATGACCACAGCACCCGACAGTGCCCACCCACATCCACAGGAGGTATGACCAGGGCAAACGCTGCCAACCCCCATGCACTGGCACCCCGATTTGGGCCATGAAAGACGATCATGTAATCTATCCCCACACCACGGCGAGAGCCGAGTCCGGGTGGCGGAATGGCAGACGCGCTAGCTTGAGGTGCTAGTCCCCGAAAGGGGGTGGGGGTTCAAGTCCCCCCTCGGACACCAGCACTATTCACATAGCCCACTGGCTTGATCATGACATCAGCCACGTGGGCTTTGTCTTTGTAGCGAACTTGCAGGTCAAGGGCACTGTAGAGGTTCGCCAGGCTCTCCACCTTCGCGCCGTTCAGCGCCGCTCCAACGTCACCGAGTGAGTCGATCATGGCGTAGACCTCAGCCGCCGTGAGCGCCGTAGGCGCTGGCGCACACTCCAGCTCAGCCTTCGCCGCCGCCCGCGTCGCCTGCGCCGCGTTCATCGGCTCGACCAGCGCCAACGGGTCGATTCCGGCCTTGATCGCTGCCTGGTACCGGCTCAGTTCCTGTTCTGCCTTGGCCAGCCGCTTCCGTGCCGCTTCGAGGTTCGTGGGGGTCTCAGTCCCCTGTGACGCAACCAACGCCGCCACAGTCCTGTCCACATTCCTCGGATCGAACAAGCCACCGAGCCACTTGTTCACCGCGTCTTGAAGCACGTCTTCCCGAAGGTAGATCGTCGGCGGGTGCGTGCCGAGCGCCGGCGAACCGTTCGGCAGTGTCCGTGCGGGGCATCGGTAGTACATGCCGCGCGCTCGTGGACTGGCCTCCATCTTGCGATCGCACACCGTGCACCGCAGCCGCCCACGGAACAAGTACACCCGCTTGGTCGGCCGCTCCGCACGTTCCGCCTTCCGAGCCGTCTTCAGCCCGCCAGCGGACTTGGACTTGCGGAGCAACTGGGCTTGCGTGAACTCCTCAACGGTGACGATCGCCGGGTGCGCCGGCTTCCGAGACCGAACGATCCGCTCAGGCGTCGCACGGCGGAACCGGACCACGTGCCCAGCGGCAACATCGTCCGGGTCCAGCAACGTCTCATGCCGCACCCACCGCCCGAAGAACGCAAACCCGGTGTAGCGCGGGTTGTCGAGGATCGACCTCACCGTGCTGCCCTGCCAACCATCCCCGGGACGATGCGGGTTCTGGTCCGGCCGCCGCGCCGAAGGGCACGGAATCCGGTCCCTGTTCAACCCAGTGGCAATCGCACGGTCACCCCGCCCGCTCAGGTACTCCGCGAAGATGCGCCGAACCACCTCAGCGGCAGGCTCGTCGATCGCCAGCACCCGCAACCGGTAACCCTCAGCCGCCTTGCGCGGGTTCGGGTGCGGTCCGCCATCCACGGTCATGTACCCGTATGGTGCGCGTCCGCCCTGGTGCCGCCCTTCGTTGACCACCTGTGCGTCCATCGCAGCCCGGACCCGCGCTTGAACGTGCTGACGCTCCGACTCGCTCATCCCGCCCAAGACGCTCATCAACATCTTGTGCGAGGGATTCCGGGGGTCGAACTTCCCGCCCAACTCCGGCACCCACAGATCGACCCCATAGGCCGCGAACCGTGGCGCGATGAGCGAGAACTGGTTGCCGAACCAACACCGCGTGCCTTCACCGACCACCAAGGCGTTCCACCCGCGATAGGGGTTCTTCAACGCCGCCAACAGTCGGGACGCCTCTTCCCTCCGCTCCCAGGGCACCGACCGCGACTGGCCAACGTCGAAGAACTCCTCCGTGATGACGCCGCCCAGCGGCTCCACGAACTTCCGGGCGTTGCCGAACTGCCAGCCGCGCGACGTCTCTGGGTCTTGGTTGTCCTCGGTCGAGCACCGCCCGTAAACCGCAACCGGCCCGATGCCCTCGTCCACCGCATCAACGACTTGAACGCCCATCAGCTCGTCCAGCGCCGCCCACGGGTCGCGGCTGATTTCAGCAGTCACGGTCACCCCCTCCCGGAGGTCCGTCCAAGACCTCCACCGTCGTCAGCTCGACCAGTATGGCAAGCAGTATGGGGCTGGTAGCAGTGTTGAGCACGGGAAGCTCCTCCGGTAGGCGCACGGTGACGTCGTCACCAGCGCTCATGTCCGCCCGCGCTCAGGCGAGCCGATTTCATCAGAACTGACCCGATCGACAGCGGCCCTGATGTCCGCCGTGAGGTAGCCCCGGACCCGCCTGGTGCCGTCCCCATCAGGCACGTACTGCCGCAGCGGCCGGCACCCCAGCTCGCTCATCTCCCGCCCGAACGCGGTCGGCTCGACCTCCAGCGCCTCCACCAGTTCGGCGGTCGGCACGAACTCCCGCTCGTCCAACTCATCGCCGAGGTAGTCGAGGACCGACGCCAACGGCTCCGGAAGCTCGATCACCCAGCCATCCGGCGCTCCGCCAAGCGCGCTGAGCACAGCCGTCGAATCGACCGGCCGCGCCGCCTGGTCGCCGATGGCGTGACCAGCGAGCGTCCCGGCCGCCTCCCTCAACGCACGCCCACGCTCACAGATCACCCGCCAGTCCGCGTTCGGCATGTAGTACGTCCGCACCGTCATGGCGACCATGTCGGCACCAGCGTCCGTCTCACCGTCCGGCCGCAAGATGCCGACACCCTTGTGGCTAGGCAGCAGCGTCGAAGCGTCATACCCACGCGTGTTCATCTGCTCGCCGAGCACGATGTTCGAGTCCCGCCAGTCCATCACCCGCAACGCGAACCGCGACCCAAGCACCGCTCGCAACCGCGAAGGGATCGTGTTGGAGTCCGGCCGCTGCGTAGCCAGGATCACCACCACACCCGCCGCCGGCCCCTTGCGAACCAGGTACGTCAACAGATCCGCGATGTAAGTGCCAAGCGTGGTCTTCCTGCCGCCCACCAACTCCCGAGTCGGGTTCTCCAAGAACACCTGAACCTCGTCGATCACCACTCCCGTTACCGGCATCTCAAGCGCAGCGTCCCGAGCGATCGCAGGCGTGATCTTCGACTCCGGACATACATCATCATCCAAAGTGGACATCCGCGCGTACCGAGCCTGAACCTCAGCCACCAGTCCGACAAGGTGATCCCGGACCGCGTACGCCTGCTCAAGCCCATCCCCGCACACGTACCGGAAGGCGACCTGCTCAGCAGCCTCCCAGTCCTTCCCACCCTTGCCGTCGAACACGTACAGCCGCGTATACGGGTCCAACACAAGCCCAGCCGCCGCAAGCCGAGTAGCGAACGTCTTACCCTGCCGAGGAATCGCACCCACAAGCAACGACGTCCACACCAGCGGCAGATCAACCCGCCGGTTCCTGGCATCCCGCCCGAACGGCACAGGCCGCCAAGCGTCCCACCACTCCACATCGAGCAACGGCGTCCGCAGCGGTGGACCGGCGTACGGGTCCTCATCAGCCACCCACAGGAATACCCGCCCAGCGTGCCCACCACGACCGCGGACCCGCTCAACGATGAGCTGGACCTCATCCACCGCCAGCGCCGACGCAAGAGCCTCCCGGTTCTTGATCACATCGACCGCTTTACGCGTCGCCGGCAGGTCGACCGTGACCGCCCACCCGTCACCAGCCCGCGCCGGACGCTCCACCAAGCGCAACGACTCGTCCTTGCCGATGAGCTTCGCGTCCCGAAAGGCATCAACGAGCACCTGAGCGTCCATCGTCCACGTCAGCGTTCGAGGACCGGCGAGTACCGCCTTACGCCCAGGCGAGCCGTCCTTCCTCCGCCCAACAACAGCCAGCACCACGGCCAGCAAACCCGCCACGCCCCACACCACAACCCAGCCGTACAGCACCTGAAGCACCGCGAGGGCCGCCGCCGTACCGCCAAGCACAGCCCCCGTGACCTTCCACCGGAACAGCGTCAGCGTGCGAATCTCCACGAACTTGTCCGCAAGCTTCTCCGACTGCTCCGCAGCCTCCCGGTAGTCCCGAACCCGCACCCACCGCCGCCACGCACGCGCCGCAACAACCAGTCCCCGGACAACCGCACCCAAGAACCGACCCGGAGCACGCCGCAGGCACGCGACCGCATCCCGCACGAACTCCCGCCCGGGTCGACGCGCTCCCGGCCGCGTCCACTTCAAGCCGCCCTCAATGCGCCTGGCCAACCCGCGCGACTCGGGAACCAACTCGCCCTCGAACACGGGCTCAGCCGGAACCAGCTCGCCGTTCATGAATGGCCCCCATCGTTCACGAGCGCCGCAGCAAGCCGAGACGACAGCCCACGTGAACACCCGGTCACTTCACGAACCCAAGCGGGCGTCACCTTCACATCCGGCGTCCGCGCAGCCCGCGCCGCGTCGAGGTAGTCGGCGAACGACTTCCGAGGCACGACCGGCGCCGCTCCCGGCGTAGCGTTCGCAACCGCCACGCCCAGCTTGTCCCGCAACTCCGTGACCGCCTCAGCAGCCACGAACACCACCAACGGCGGCGCCGAGTGCAACACCACCAACGCCGCAGACCCAGCCGTGAACGCACTCCAAGTGTTCATGACGTACGTGGCCGCAAGCGTGAACCACTTCGCGCCCCGCACCCATCCGCCCATCCGAACTCCGTGCCGAGCGGTGACCTGCTCGGCCCGAAGGATCGCCAACAGCACCAGCGACACCATCGGGTCGAGCAGCCAAGCCGCACACCAAGCCAGCGACCACACCGCCGCACCAGCCGCCGCGAACTGCTGAACGTTGGTCATCGTGAACGCCAGCCCAAGCAAGATGCCCGTCCAGCACAACCGGTCCACCTGAACCGCCACCCGCTCCACCGACTCACTCATCGGCGCTCCCGCCGACGCGGCTCATACGTCGTCACTGTCAACGCCCGCGTCAACGTGTACGAGGCGAACAACGCCGGCACCACCAACACCCCCAGGAGCAACCACCCATCCGCCCGATAAGTGATCACCACCCACTGAACGATCACGATCAACGCCGCGTTGACCACCACCCGCCCAACCAACGACACCAGCCGAACGCTGCTCCGCGCCGCCCGTGCGGTAGCCCGTGCCCGCCGAGCACCCGCCCGCCACACGAACAGCACCACCAGGACCACACCAAGGCCCGCGAGCACCTGCGTAGGTGTAAGAGCGTTCATGGCCGCTCCCACCGTTCACCGCGCTGAAGCCAGTACCGATGCAACTCCCGCCGCTCGTCAGCCGGCAGCGCACCCCACACGCCCACGGTCTCCTCACCGGCCGTGCGCAACTCCAGCTCCAAGCACTCGTCCCGAACCGGACAGCCCGCGCACATCCGCGCCGCCAACTCCCGGTCGGACAACTCCTCCCCATCCCAAGGCGGCACGTCCGGAACCGCCCACATGCACAACCCGTCGCGCTCCACCACCCCGGCGAGCACGTCCGTCGGCACCCACCGAAGACGATCAAGCTCCCAAGCAATCAAGATCAGGTTCACGGCGTGCCCCCAGCGGAGAGCAGCCGAACCACGTGCTCAGCCGGCAGGACGTACCGGCCACGCCGCCGCACTAGGCGCAGCGTGCCGACGCGGATGGCGCGGTGCACCGTGTCCTGCTCGACGCCAAGCAGCCAAGCGGCCTGCCGAACGGTGTAACCGGAAGAAGGCAAAGAAGTACGCATGAGAAAAGCCCTTCGAGTAAGTCGAGCTGACGATTTCAGCTCTAGATTGCTGATTTCAGCGTATCGAGGGACGCGTTTGATCGCGCCCGGCGCGAAATGCGCCGTGTCACATCACGAAACAGCGGAAGGCGGCTAATCTCAGCGCTGAGGCGGAGCGCGGAGGAATACGTGACGGAGGACTGGGCGGCAGTCGCCAAGGCCATCAACCAGCGGGTGAATGAGCTGGGATGGCGTCAGCGGGAGCTTGCGGAACGCTCGCACGTCTCCCAGGCGATCGTCCGCGAGGTGCAGCACCACACCATCGAGCGCCGCCGCAGCCCGCGAACGCTGGAGTCCCTGTCCACCGCGCTCGGCTGGCACCCGCAGCACCTGGAAGCCGTGCTGCACGGCCGAAGGCCGCCCGAAGCCGACGAACCGGTGTCCGACCCGTCCGACACCCTTTGGTCCCGTTTGGACAGTGTCGAGCAGCGCTTGGCGGAGATCACCAACCGCCTCGACGACCTCAAGTCGGACCTCTCGACCGTCATCGAGCACGTCCGCGACCGCCGGTAGCAACGTGCGATCTGACGTTCTCCACCAGGTGTTTTCCATGCCGTTAATTCCACTGCGATTACCGGCATCAACCCATGCAGCACCGATGCACCTCCGGTGCACCACCAATGCAGGTTCACTGCGTATCGCGCTCGGGGAGTAGCGGGGGCATGAGTGTGATCAACGGCTGGACCGGCCGAACCGCGTCAGCGCTCCAAGCGGCACTGCGCCTGACTCACGAGGGGTTCGCCGAACACCTAGGCATCGGCGTCCGGACGGTCGCGTCCTGGCACCAGAAGCCGGACCTCAAGCCGAAGTCCGAGATGCAACAGCTCCTAGACACGGCCCTCGACCAGTCCCCACCAGCCGTTCAGGCCCGCTTCGCCGCACTAGTCAACGAAGGACCGCTAGACCTCCCTGAAGGCGCAGCGGCAGACGCCGAACTACGCCTCACCACCGACCCCAACATCGTGGCGGCCCTCGACTGGCTCGACCACCACGCAGCCTGGCAACCAGGAACCGCCCGACGCGAGGTAGCCGCACGCCTGGTCAGCCTCAACGTCCCAGCCCTCCACGACCGAGCCGCCCGCCGTGCCCGCGTGACCCAACACGACACCGCCCGTGCCCTGGCCGACTTCTACGGCGAAGCCACCACCGCCTACGGCCGCTACACAGCCCGTTTCGGCTCAACCACCACGGCGACCACCACCGTCCTCACCCACCCTGACTGGCTAGACCTCGACTGCCCGCTCCTCCCACGCCACGACCAGCTCAAGCTCTCCGGCGTAACCCCGGACGATGATCTAGCGATGGACGAGGAGACCGCTGGGCGCGCAGCCCAGCGACTCGCCGAAGCCTTGGCGCTGGGAAATCGGCTGGTCAACCAGCCCCTGTTCCGGCTCCTCGACGTAGACGTGCGCAAGTACGCCATCACGGGCTCCGTGGGCGTGACGAACTTCGTGGAGTACGCGGTGACGATGGACCTGCTGGAAGGCGAGCTGGTAGACGCGCTCACCACCAACCGGCCGACCACCCCCGGCACGCTCCCACTCCGCGACGCCTACCTCCCGGACCTCCAAGCTGTCCTCAGCCTCTCCAACCGCCTCTGCGCCGGCGGCACCCTCGCCCTGACCGCCATCGCACGCCCAGCGGACCCTTTCCGCGGTGAGGCCGACTACCTCCTGTTGATCCAGGAACGCTCAGGCCACGTCATCAACGCCGCCCGCCGCCTGGCCGTGATCCCCAAGGGCTTCCACCAGCCTCTCACCGACTTCCGGGCGGACGCTCAGGTCGGCGCGACGCTCCGCCGTGAGATGGAAGAGGAGCTGTTCGGCCGCGAGGACATCGACAACACCGTGAGCGACCAGCGGCACGCGGACCCCATGCACCCAAGCCGCCTCTCCGAACCCATGCGCTGGCTCACCGCCGCCCCCAACCGCCTCCGCATGGAGTGCACCGGCTTCGGCCTCAACCTCATCAGCGGCAATTTCGAGTTCGCCAGCCTAATCGTCATTGAAGAGGAAGAATTCTGGACCCGCTACGGCGGCGAAGTCCAAGCCAACTGGGAGTCGCACACCCTCCGCCAATACTCCAGCCTAGACGCAGAACTCCTTGACGAACTCGTCAACGACACTGCGTGGAGCAACGAAGGACTCTTCGCACTTCTGCAAGGTCTCCGCCGACTGCGCGAAATCGGCGGAACCCGCGTCAACCTGCCCGAAATCGAATGGGAGATCAAGTGACCGCCAACTGGCAGGCCGGAAACGCCAACGAGGACACCACCGCAACCCGCGGCTGGTTGGTAGGCCACTTCATCGACCCCTCCGAAGGCGTCCGCTCGCAAAAGGACGTCGAAGTCAAGTGGGCAAACCACCCAGCAGGCGACAAGCGCGCGGACTGGACGGCCGACGACCAGCGCACCACCCTGGTCTTCCTCATCAAAGGCCAGTTCCGCGTGGACACCACCGAGGGCAGCTCCACCATGAGCCGACCAGGCGACTACATCATGTGGGGACCAGGCGTTGACCACTCGTGGGAGGCCCTAGCGGACTCCACCGTCATGACGGTCCGCTGGCCCTCACAGACCTGACAGCTCAACGGCTGGCAACTCGACCCGCTCCCCGCCAGTCTCCCGAAGCCGCCGAAGTCCTTGGAGCAGCCCAAACAACCCTTCGTTGCTCCAAGACTCCTGCGCAACCAAATCGGTGACCAACTCCCCATCCCGACTGGAATAAAGCCGCAGCCCCGCCGCCTCCCAGTTCGCCTCAACCTGCCCACCAAACAACGGCCAAAACTCCTCGTCCTCAATGACGACAAGCCCAGCAAACTCGTAATTACCGCTCACCAGGTTGAACCCAAACCCCGTGCACTCCACCCGAAGCCGGCCAGGCACGTCCTCCAGCCAACGCATCGGCGCAGACCGACGCCCTTCATGCATCGGCGCAGCAGCCCGAACCTCCCCAAGCGTCGTATCAACCTCAGCCCGCCCAAACAGCTCCTCTTCCAACTCCCGCAGCAACGTCGCGCCGATCCGCGCATCACCGCGCACATCGTTGAGCGGCTGGTGAAACCCCTTGGGGATGACGGCAAGCCGCCCAGCCGCGTTCAACACCCGATCCGACCGCTCCTGCACCAGCAACGCATAGTCAGCCTCGCCCCGGAACCGAGCCTTCGGCCGCGCAATCGCACACAGCGCAACAACCCCACCAGCGCACACCCGCCCCGGCAGGTCAAGCACCGCGTCCAGATCCGGCAGGTACTCGTCCCGCAACGGCAACCCGCCCCGCCGCCGGCTCACCGCCTCCACCAGCTCCCCCTCAAGGAGGTCCGCGGTAAGCGCGTACTCGGCAAACGGCACCAGCCCCACAGTCCCCGCCGATGCGCCCTCAGCCTCAAGCTCCAACAGCCGGTAGAGCGGCAGGTTAGCCACGCGCACCCCAAGCGCCACCGACTCGGCAAGCCGCGCGACAGCCGCATCCGCCGCGCGCTCACTCAACGGCTTCAACGGCTCAAACTCCCTGACAGCAAAGGAAAGCCGCTGATCTGCACCGTCCAGCGAAGACACTCGATGCCACCACGCCGCCCGCCCAAAGAGCGTGCTCACAATCTCCACGTCACCGCAACGGGCGCGGTACAACCCGAACCCGCTCCCACCCTCGCCGTAGTAGCGACCCAACTCCCGAACGATCTCCCGGCGCCCAACACGCGCTCGCCCAGCTCGAACATCGAGCAGCGCACCAGGTCCGCCATCACTCAACCGCGCGCGCACCTTCGCGCGGGCGGTGCCAGCCGCCCACCCGGCCCGCTTGTCCAGCCACTCAAGCGCCCGAGCCATCTCGACCTCCGTACGCCCAGGCCGCTCCACAGTCCCGATCCGCCCCAGTGGCTCCTCTTGCACGGGCGGAGCCAACAACTCCTCGATGCCGACCTCGAAGATGCTCTCCAACAGCCGAGCGGTGACCTGCCGAACCGGTCCTAACGGCTCTCCTGAAGGCTTCCTTCCCGCCACCAGCCGCTGAAGGTGCCGGAGCCCGAGCGTCCCAGGCTCGCCGTGCTTCTGAGCGAACCTCTCGGCGTACTCGATGAACTCCTCCAGCGTCATACGCCGTTCGCGGATCTTCTGCTCAAGCACCGTCCGAGGCGTCCGCACCGTGTATCCCTCCGCATCGCCACTGAAGATCAGATAGCTGACCAAGAGCCGACCAGCACCTAATTTCAGTCTCGCACGGCAATACCACTCCCGCCCTCGACGACCACCTCTCACGTGCGCCCAAGGACTCCACGAACACCACGACCAACCGCCGAACACGCTTCAACACCCGTCCCAGACACCAAGCACCCGTCCCGCCTCTCCGCGAGGGGGCAGGACAGGCCGCATCCCTCACTCCACCAGCGGAAACGCACGATCGGGACGGCGGGACAGGTCTTCACGATCCTGTCCCGGACGCGCCAAACGGCTGTGGGCCGCACACCACGAGGGTGTGCGGCCCACAGCCGTCCCATCGACCAGCCGAGGCTCTACGCCAACAGCTTCTTCAACACCAGGTCCGGCGTGATCCACACGAGCTGCCCGGTGACGTCCGTGGAGTCGGCGTAGGCACCCAACAGCTCCTCAGCCCGTCCGATCGAACTCCGAGCACTGCCGTCCGCCGCAACGACCTCCGACCAGCCGTCGAACGCCAACCCGAACAGCGCCA
Organism: Saccharothrix sp. CCNWYY140; assembly: GCF_037401995.1. Lineage (NCBI taxonomy): Bacteria > Bacillati > Actinomycetota > Actinomycetes > Pseudonocardiales > Pseudonocardiaceae > Saccharothrix > Saccharothrix sp. CCNWYY140. Next base: position 118,474 of record NZ_JBBEGC010000006.1, on the reverse strand, counting down.
CTCGCGCCGACTCGGGCTTTCCGGCGTCCTGCTCCACCAAGGCGAACAGGTCCGGCGCGCTCCCGAGCACCACCTCCACCACCGCCGGGTCGTACGTGACCGGACTCCGCAACCCCGCTTCTCGCCACTCCAGCCCGGTCCGCTGCTCCCGCTCTCCACCACCGGCCTCGACCACAGCCGTCGTACCCAACGCTTCCGTCACGTCTCCTCCAACCGATGCCGACCACGAGACGGCAACTCCTCTAGCGCGCTCCGAAGCTCCTCACGCGCCCAAGCAGCCGCCTCAGCGCTCTCCGCGCACTGACGCACATACCGGCGGCCTAGAACCGCGATGTACAGCAGAGGCAACACGAGCCACAACAGGAATAAGACGACTCCGCCCGTATCCGTGCTCAATGCATTCCACATGGACCTCACTGTCCCCGCTAGTTCGGCGCGATATGTACTGTCAGATTCGCTCTCGTGGCTGGAGGCCGGGAACGACTTGCGACCGACATATAGCGTCCTCCGTGTGACATGCGACCCCGTCATGGAAACCGCAAGGGTCATATGCCGCTGGAAGGCTTTCGAGCCTTCTATTTGTTGGGCTGGCCGACTTCCTTTGCAGCCTTCGCCTGGAATGACTGATCACGTTGCGACACCGAGGGCCGTGTTGGATAGCCTTCGTACATCTCGACGAAGGGCGACTCGACCCTCCGCGTGAAGCGAAGAACTTCGGTTCCGCCCGCGATCCGCGCAACCGGCATCACGTATTGAGGATCGTAGACAGAGGGCATTCGCAGCCATGAATGGTTCGACGGTGTATGGATTGTGTACTTGTATCCACGCTTATGTGCCAGGACAAAAGATTGTCGAGACATCGAGTCGCCACTGAAGCTCGAGAGGGTATAGGTGATCCGTACGAATCCGTCAGCTTCGAGTAGTGCCAGACTGTCCCTAATCTGCTCGATTCCACTTCGCAGACGGTCTAGATCTGTTCGCGATAGTCTTGGATGTAGAAGTCCGCTCCGAAGCTCGGAGGGGTCAGCTGACACTAGCATCTTGCTTGCCTGTCGCAAACGATCAAGTATCAGTTCTTGTGCTTCTCCCGCTAGGTCCAAGAACGGGATGGTGTGCTTGAACGGAAAGTTCTGAAGGCGTTGACTGGTCGCCCACCTCGGATACTGTTCAAGCTGCCGCTCGTAGTTCTCTGCGTGTGCCTGCATGTCACTCAAGATCACCGAAAGTCGCTCGTAGCCTCTAGACACCGCATAGAGCGTGGGTGGATCGCTATAGATGACTCGGCGCTCTGCCGGATCGTCGGCGGAGGCCGCGTTGAGGCTCAGTAGAGCAGTACGGCCATCGGCGATCGTGCGATAACTGTACGGGTTTGGCGCCGCGAAGTGATCAGTGGTCAGAGCCCATGTGGTAAATGAGACACTATCGCGCAGCACTTCTTCGAGCTTTACAAAGTAGTTCGCGCAAAGCCCTCTCAGTTCTTCGTAGAACTCGTCAGTCGGATCGGCATCGTTTTGTCGGAGCGCAAGCATGATCTTGTCATGCAAAGCGAATATTTCCGCATTGGAGTCGGGGAATGTATCGACTGGAAACCCTAGTTTCCACATCATCGTGTCAACTAGCTCTTCATCGTGCTTGGGGAAAGCCTCATTGAACGGAAGGTATTCGCTGGCGACCACAACGTTGCTTCTCCTGGCCAGTGCCAGCCGCTCAACTACTTCTCGGGGATCTTCTGACTGCATGTGCCTCTGGAGTTTGCGATCGACGGTCTCGCCGGGTCGCGCACGAAGTTGCCACAGCAGTTCGTGTCGGTCCGCCTCATTACCGAGGTCATACATTTTCTCGATAAGTTGTCGAAGTTGTAGAGGTGCGATCGACGAACTGTCAGACTGGAATCGAACTCCGAACTGGTTCAGTTCTGCGTAGAGATGGAACGGGCCGAATACGGTCCCACGGTTTACGACCGCCGTTCTGATTTCACCTTCAGGTACGACGATATCGCCGCTATGGACTAGCTCGTCCAGTGCGGATATGAGATAGGCATTGTCGCTGAGGCAAGCCAATTGTAGTACCTCGGCCCGCCCTAGGTTCGCGACCATGTCGTTGCTCTTGCCTTGACGTATACCCAGTTGATTGGTTGCGGTTCTAAGTCCGGTGTCGCCACGGTCCAAGAGCCACGCGACTACTTGCTTAAGTTCCCTGTCGGTGAGGGCGTCGCCCATAAGCGTAATAATCGCATCGCCGCGCCACTCACCTTCGGTGCGATTTGCGGTCCTAAGTGAGTCGAAAAAATTCATCCACGGATCGATTGAAGCGCCGTCACGTTCGAGTTGCTGCGCCATCTTACTGCGATGTTCATTGATCGGCGCTTCGTAGCTCGTCTCGAGCGCAATGTCGTGGACAGTCTTGCAAGAGTGATCTACGCAGTGCTGAAGCGGAATGAACCGGGTTGGCACAATCGATCGATTGCTGTGACTCTTGAGGATGCCGAACGGTCCAGAGACGTAGTCAGCTACTTGGAATACGCCTTGAGGAGTGCCGTTGAGAAGTTCAAAAGTTTCTTTCCCGGTAAGCGCAAACTTCTCCTCTTCGAAGAGGTCGCTAAACTTGTCGTAGAGGGTGCGGCCGTACCGGAAGGCAAGGCGGATTTCACCGCGCTTCACCTGGTTGTGGATCGCGTTGTGCAGTGCGTCGATGTCGGTCCGCTCGATATCCAGCAATGGCTGAGGGGCGAGCATTTCAAGCAGGCATAGAAGCCGCGATTCAGGGAAAGGAACCCCCTGCTTGCGCAATCGCTCCGCGACTCGGTCACCATATTTCGTAAGGACGATCGGAGTGTGGAGTCCGTCTGGCACACGGTAACTGCTGCTAATGATGCAACTTCCGAGGAATGTTCTGAGAGCGTAAAGGCGGAGCAATTTTCGTCGATCCTCGACAGTTGAGTAAAGCCTGGCGAGCTCGCTTGTCGAAATCTGAGCCATATCGACCATCCTTAACCGTGCGCCTGAGGCATTATCGCTCGGGTGGTCATCTACGTTTCAGTCGCCGATGATCTGTCACCCGTGTGGCCTAGTGGGACCGGCTCGATGGTCATGTCCGATAGCTTAGGTGTACCTACCGGAATTGGCGTTGGACTGCTCGCCGTGGCAAGCACTTTCGAGTTTTGATCTGTGTTGATTGACTCGAACTGTAAACTACTTACGTGACCGAAAAACAAGGCGATTCTGCGAATCCTGACACCGGGGCGTTGTTGTCGGGCGCCGAACTTTTGGCCCTTATTGCAAGGTTTCCCCGAACGACTCTTCATCCTCGAATTCCGTCCGGCCGTAAGTACCCACGATTCAATGTAGAGGCCATAAAGGAGCTTTTGGATAAGCTGGGAGAGCCCTGGCAGGAGCAGAGATACAGTCATGAACTGTCCAGATATCGAGCCTCGGTTCGACTGGCGTTTGTTTCGTCTATCGTCACCGCCTTGCTGCTTTATTTACTTTCCTTAAAGTGGGACTTGCAAGTTGACGCCGACGCGGAAGAATATTATGAGCGGATCGTCCTGACATTATTAGTCGTCATCCCGGTTATCGCCTGGCGGCTCCGCTCGGGACGTACACGACGTCGATTTTTTACCTCTATAGGTTGGGCTATTTCGGCAATTGATGCAGCACGTCGTCAGGAAAATTATGGTTGGTTTAGATTCAAACCCCTACACGAAGGCGGTCTCGCGGAAACGTTGAACGCCACAGGCAGGGCAGCCAAGTTCCTATTTACGTCGCTACAGAGGAGTCGCTTAACCTGGCAGGGTCCGCCGACCGTGGCCGAGCGTGCCATCCGTCTGACCCGGCCTTTAATCGACATCGAGTTAATCGATGAATTAGATGTTTCCCATGGTGGTGACTTTACCAAGCGTTTGATGTTGCAATTCTTCCTTCAAGATGTGGCGGCGGTAGTTGCGCTCCGCCGTGAAGATTTAATACCACGCGTAAGGGATCTGTATATTGAATTGCCGCGCCGCCCGTCGGACGACGATGAGCCAAGAAAGAGAGACGTCAGGTTCCTGGATCCCATGAATGAGCGCAGTCGCTGGGACGTGATAAAGGATTACATCATTCCGCTTTCGTCGTGGCTAAGTTTAACGGTAGCTATCGGTGCGCTGATTTTGTCGATCATGAAGTAGCTTCTAGATCGGATCGATGGAGCCGCGGATTGAATAGCTGGACACGACAAGCGGCAACCAGTGTCTATTATTCAAAATATGTTAATGCCAAACGGAGAGAGTTGCAACTCTAACCTTCGCAATTTCAATTTATCCTAGACCTGTCAGCTGTGTGGATAGTGCGCAAGTCGCTCCTCGGACACATAATTTGCCCCGCGAGATATTTCCAGGTCACCTGGGATGCTCGTGGGGCGTTGTGTTTCCTAGTGTCACTTCGAGCCTACCTGGTGAGCGCTGCTCGTAGGGTGTCTGGCGGTGCGCGGGTAGGAGCAAGGGGCGGCGTCCGGCTCGTACCACGACCTGCCGATCGCGGTCGTGGAGGTGCTCGCCCGTACGCGGACGCGGGTATTCGGCTTGCCGGGCTCGGGTGGTGCGGAGGGCGCCGTGAAACGCTGCCTGCCGATGTTGGCGCCGGGACGCTGTGGTGCGGATCGGTCGCCGGAGAGGCTGGTGCGGGCGGCGAGGTCTGGAAGTCGGTGCATCGACCTGACCTGTGGTCGCGTCGGGCTGATCCGCCGCAGAGGCCGTCGCGCCGCTCAAGGCCAGCAGGAGTTGTTCGCCTGGCTGTCCACGATGTCCGGTCCCAGGTACGCCGTGGACCGGTTGCGGCGGCGGGCGCCTGCGTGGTGTACGCGCCCGGGTCATGGTGCTGCGGCCGAGGAGCGTGACCGTGGTGGCGTCGCATCGGAAGGCGAGGTCGAGTTCGTCGACCAGGCGTACGGTCTGGTCCGGGTCTGGGTTGTCGGCGATGCCCACTGCGGTGAGGTGTGCGGCGATGCGAGTCAGCAGGTGGTCCTCGCGCAGATAGAGATTGCGCGGCGCGTCGTCCGGTCGGGTGCGGGCGCTGGTGTGGCCGTGGCGGCAGCGATAGGCGGCACGCCCGTGGGAACGGTGCGAGTCCATCTTCCGGCCGCACAACCCGCAGCTGAGTCGGCCCGCCAACAAGTGGTGGACGGGATCAGCGGCGGTCGAGCGTGCGCTGTGCCTGGCGGCCCGGATGGTCTGGGCGGTGACGAAGTCCTGCTCGGACACCAGTGGGGTGTGGGAGATGCGGGTGGAGATCGCCCGGGCGTGCTGGTCGTTGCGGACGCTGGTGCGTCGTCCGCTGGGCGAGCGGGTGGCGCGGTCGGCGCTGGTGCGGTTCCACACCTGGTGGCTGGTGTAGCGGGGGTTGCCCAGGATCTCCGTCACGGTGCGCAGCGACCAGCCGGGATCGACTCGATGCGGGTTGTGATCCGGGGTCGCGTGCGATGGGCTGGGCACGCCCTGCTCGTTGAGCCGGCGGGCGATGCCCGCGGCGCTGTGTCCGGCCAGGCGTAAGGAGAAGATCAGCTGCACCACGGGTGCGGTCGTCGCGTCCGGCACGAGCCGCTGTTGCCGCACCCCGCGTCGCGCCAGCGCCCGGTTCGGGTGTGGTCCGGCGTCGACGAGCCGGTAGCCGTACGGTGGACGGCCGCCAAGGTAGCGTCCTTGCTCGACGGTCTGCATGCGCATGGCGGTGACGACCCGGTGCCGGGAGCGCAGCACCTCGGTGAGCGAGCGCTTGCCGAGCATGCCCAGCAGTGCTTGGTGTGTGGGGTTGTCGAAGTCCACGGGCCCCTCGGCTTCGGGCAGCCACAGCTGCACCCCGTACTGCTCCAGCACCGTCTGCACTGCCCGCACTTGGCCAGCGTCGAGGAACGCGCGCTCGTATTCGCCGACGACCACCGCGTCGATCCGGTCGGCGTTGGCTGCGATGTAGCGCAGCATCGCCGCGGCGCGGGGGCCGCAGATGCCACGGCACCTGCCGGGAGCATTCGATCTCGAAGTACTCGCCCGCGATTGCCCCGTGTTCTCGGGTGAGTCTGCGGGCGATGTCCAGTTGCCACGCCCGGGAGGTGCGTGGTCCTGGTGTTCGTGAGTGGAGGCGCGACCGTAGAACAAGAACCGCAGGCTCCCGACGGTTGTGGCGTTCATCGCCGCGGTGTTTGGCGGGACGGTGGCGGTGATCCACTCGGCGAGTGTGGTGGGGCGGCGGACGCCGTCATGGCGTGGTCCTCGACGTAGGAACGGTTGGGCGCCGGGGTGACGAGGCGCCCGCACCGTGATGACGAGAGATTCCGCGGACTCGCCTGGACGGAGTAGTTCGAGCAGCGGGGGGATGCCGGTGGCGTCGTGGAGGTGGGAGGACGCGCGGGTGGTCGTTCCGGGAGGACCCGATCACCGCGAGGGGAGTGAGGCGGCGTGCTGGGCCGCGAGGTGGCCGAACACCAGGCCCTGGCCGATGGTGGCGCCGGCGCCGGGGTAGGTGGGGCCGAACGCGTTGGCGGCGGTGTTGCCGATCGCGTAGAGGCCTTCGATCGGACTGCCGTTCGGACGCAGGGCGCGGGCCGAGCCGTCCGCCGTGATGCCACCGCAGGTGCCCAGATCGGACAGCACGACGCGCACGGCGTGCAGCGGCCCCCGGTCCAGTGGCCGCAGGTTCGGGTTGGGGGTCACCGTGGGGTCGCCGTAGTAGCGGTCGTAGGCGCTGCGCCCGCGTCCGAAATCGTGGTCGACACCGGATTCGGCCAGCTCGGAGAACCGCCTGAACGTCGCGGTGAACCGCTCTGGTGGCAGTCCGGTGGCGCGTGCCAGGTCGCTCGGCGTGGTGGCGCGGTGGGCAATGTCCGCGTCGTACCAGGCACGGGGCAGCGGCATGCGGGGGAACACCGTGCCCGCGAACACGTAGCTGTCGCGGTAGCGGCGGTCGAACACCAGCCACATCGCACCCACCGGGTCGCCGGCCTTCTCGCGGGCGAGGACCCGCTGCCCGAACGACATGTAGTCGGTGGCCTCGTTGACGAACCGGCGGCCGGCCGAGTCGACCATGAACGAGCCGGGTAGGGACCGTTCGGCCAGCAGCACCTGGGGTGTCGAGCCCGGCAGCGGGGCGACCGCGGGGAACCACCACGCCTGGTCCATCAGCGCGGTACCGGCACCGACCTCCCGCGCGGCGCTGATGGCGTCACCGGTGTTGCCCTCGGCGCCCAGGCTCCAGCCGACCTCCAGCGACGGCGACTGGTGGTCGTGGCGCCAGTCCGCGCGGTGGTCGAACCCGCCCGCGGCGAGTACGACACCACGCCGGGCGGTCACGGTGACCTCCCGGTCGCCCTGCCGCAGCACCGCACCGGTGACCCGGTCGCCGGAAGTGGTCAGGCGCACCAGTGACGTGTCCGTCCACACCGGCACCCCCGCGCGCAGCACGCCGGCGAACAGCCCGGCGGCCAACGCCTGACCACCCGCCACGTACTCCCTGCGCAGCAGAAGACCGCCCAAGCCCTGCACGACACGGCGCGCGATGCGCGGCACCGCCCTGCGGGGCACCCGGGCCATGAGGTTCATCCACCGGTAGTCCGCCCCGGTGACCGGCATCGGCACCGGAGCGGAGAGCACACCCGGCCGCAACCGCCGGCGTTCCGACCTGAGCACCGAGGCGTCGAAAGGACGGCACTCGCAACTGCGCCCGGTCGCGCTCCCGCCGGGCCGCTCCGGGTGGTAGTCCGCGTAGCCCTCGGCCCAGGAGAACCGCATCGGCGTCGTGCGCAGCAACATCTCCACGGTGGCCGGACCGTGCTCCAGGAAGGCACGCCACCGCTCTTCCGGGACGGAGTCGCCCACCAGGTCGCGCAGGTACTCGGCCGCGCTTTCCACGGTGTCACCCGAACCCGCCGCTCGCAGAGCGGGGTTGCCGGGGATCCAGAACGCGCCGCCCGAACGCGCGGTCGACCCGCCGACGTGGGAGGTCTTCTCGACCACGAGAACGCTCTGCCCGGCCTCCCGGGCGCTCAACGCGGCGGCCAGACCGGTGCCGGATCCCACCACCACCAGGTCCACGGTCGTGTCGTGCGCCGTGGGTGTCGTCATCGTTCCTCCGGTTCGAGTTGGGCGAGGAAGGCGTTGTGCTCGGCCTGTCGGGCGTAGCCGGCGACGTCCTTGACGCACTCGGGGCACCAGTGCCCCGCGGTGAGGACCAGGCGGGGGCTGCCGGTGAACTCGTGGCCGAACGCGCACCGCCACGACAGCGGGGTGGCGATGTCGCCCTTCACCACGTCGGCGGAGAGCAGGGCTCCCCCGCGGAACGCGGCGACGTCGCGGTAGTCCGCCGCCGTCCACCGGGTGGGGTCCTTGTCCTCGTCGTAGCCGTGGTCGAGGTAGGAGGGCGTGCGGTCCGGCTCGACGGGTGTGAAGGTGTCCCAGCCGCCGATGGCCTCGAACCGCGCGCGGGAGCCGTAGTACGCCGCGATCGCGTCCTCGTCCCGGGCGCGGACGTAGGCCATCGTGCCCCGTGGCTTGCGGGTCAGCGGCTTCATGACGAAGTGCTTCACCACCCACGCCGGTATCCGACCCGCCATCGTCAACGAGGGGTTGGCGCGCAGTGCCCGGTCGAGGGCGGCGTCGAAGGTGTCACCGCGGAACGGGACCAGCTTCTCGAGCCGGTCGGAGTCGGTGTACCACTGGCCGTGGAAGTTGCGGGTGGCGAACCAGTTCCGGTCGTACCAGCGCCTCGGGTCGTCGACACCGAGCGCCGCGCCGATGCGCTCCTGGAGCTGCCAGTTGGTCAGCCGCCACGCCTCGCCGCCGCCGATGTTGTGGATGCCGCCCCAGAACTCCTCGGGCACGTCGGGCTCGCAGACGTTGGCCAGCAGCCGGGCGGCGTCCTCGACCGACACCCATTCCATGACGCCGCCGAGCGTGGAGTGCGTCATGATCGGGTCGCGGATCTGGAGCATCCCGGGGTGGAAGATGCCGGTTTGGCGCAGCCACGCCCACCGGGGCAGGCCGGAGTCGACGAGTTCCTTCTCCGCGATGACCTTGGTCTGCCCGTATTCGTCGTAGCGGGAGACGCGCAGCGGGTCGCCGACGCGGCCCCAGTGGTGGGGTGGGTTGCGGTCGCCGGTCTGCGCGACCGAGCCGATGCCGACGACCGCGGTGCGGGCGGGGTCGGGTTGGGCACGCACGGCACGGACGATGTTGCGGATGCTGCCCACGTTGACCCGGTGGGCCAGTTCCGGGCGGTCGTCGGCGAACGGCGACACCACCGCGCCGACGTGCAGCACGAAGTCCGCGCCGCGCACGCAGCGTTCGACCACGTCGTAGTCGGTGAGGTCGCCGTGGACGACCTCGAGGTTCTCCATGTCCGCGTAGCGGCGGACCACCTCGGTGTCCCGCCTGCCGGGCAGGACCAGTGCCACGACGTCCACGCGGTCGGCCCGTTCGCGGAACTCGTCGAGGACCGCGCGGCCCCAGTTGCCCGTGGCGCCGGTGAGGAAGACACGGGTCCGCTTGTTTCGCACGTACGACCTCACTTCGTCGAGACGGGGTTGGTGTCGAGCGGCACACGGATGTCGCAGCTGTCCACGTGCGCGCCGGGGCCGGCGGTGTGGGTTCGGCCGTCGGGCATCGTCACGGTCGCGGTTGTGCCGGGCGGGACGGTGACGGACAGGTGGAAGCGGCCGTCCGTGATGTGCCAGCGTGTGGTGATTCGCCCGTGCACGGAGTGGAATTCGGCCTCTGCCCAGGTCAGTCCGCCACCTGGCTGGGGGTGTACCTCGAAGTGGCGGTACCCCGGTGAGTCCTGGCGCAGCCGGATACCCGCGGTGTAGCGGTGCAGGAAGGAGATGACCGCGCCCTTGCTGTAGTGGTTGAGGGAGGCGTGCGGGGTGCCGTGCTCGTCGAGGCCGTCCCAGTGCTCCCAGATCGTCGTCGCGCCGCGGTCGATCATGGTCAGCCACGACGGTGCGGTGTCCTGGAACAGCAACTCGTAGGCCACGTCCAGGTGTCCGGTGTCCGCGAGGACGGGCAGCAGGTCGGGCGTGGCCAGGAATCCGGTGCCCAGGTGGGTGTCCGCGGCGCGGATCAGCCCGACGAGCCGGTCCGCCGTGGGCGCGCGCAGATCGTCGGGCACGAGGCCGAAAGCCAATGCCCGTACGTACGTGGCCTGGGTGTTCGGGATCAACGAGCCATCGGTGGCGATGAACTCCCTGCGCCAGGCGTCGAGCGTGTTCGCCGCGAGGAGCGCGTACCGGGCGGCGTCGTGGTGGTGTCCGGTGAGGACGCAGGTCCTGGCGAGCAGCGTGGCCGAGCGGTACAGGTACGCGGTGGCCACCGCGCCGTGGTCGGCGGTGCGGAAGGCCTCTTCGTCGACGTCCGGCTCACACCACTCGCCCCAGTGGAAACCGCCGTCCCACACGAATTCGTGGTGTGGCGCCCAGGTCGCGCGGCTGGGGTGGCTTCGGGTGCGGGCGCGTTCGGCGGCGAAGTCGACCCAGCGGGTCATCATCGGGCGGAACTCGTCGAGCACGTCGAGGTCGTCGTAGGCCAGGTACAGCTCCCACGGCACGATCACCGACGCGTCGCCCCAACCGGAGGACCCGGCGAACTGGTCCAGCACCGCGGCCGGCAGGTGCTGGACGGCGCGTCCGCCCGGGTCGGGCGCGAAGTTGGTCAGGCAGCCGTCGTCCCACTGGTCCACCGCGAGGTCCCGCAGCCACTTGATCGAGAACCCCGCCACGTCGTAGAGGAACGCGGCGGTGGGCACGTACAGCATCCAGTCGCCGGTCCAGCCGGCCCGTTCGCGTTGCGGGCAGTCGGTCGGGATGTCGCAGGCGTTGTCGCGGAAGCTCCACACCGCGGCCTCGTGCAGCTTGTCGATCCGTTCGTCGCTGCACCGGAACCGGCCGGTGCGGCGGAGGTCGGTGTGCACGACCACGCCTCGCACGTCGTCGGGTGTCAGCGGACGGGACGCGCCTGCCACGCTTGCGTACTGGAAACCGTGCGTGGTGTGCCGCGGTTCGAACACCTCGTCCGGCCGGCCGCCGGAGGTCACCTGGTCGACCTGGCCCGCGGAGAGCGGTTCGCGGGTCTGCCAGTCGACGCCGCGCAGGTGGTCGACGGTCAGTTCGCCATCCGGGCCAAGTGCCTCGCCGTGGGCCAGCACGAGGTGGTCGCCCGGGGGGACGTCCAGCCGGAGCCATCCGTTGATGTTCTGCCCGAGGTCGACGACCTGCCGTCCCGACGGCAGCCGGGTGACCGACACCGGTGCCAGTTCCTCGATCCGCCGCACCGGTGGGGCCGGTGAGGCGGTGAGCCGGGCGAAGTCGTCGTAGAGTCCGCCGCTGACGACGGTGGCCCCGGACCACGAGGCATCCCGGTGACCGGGAGTGGACCAGGCCGGCATCGCCTGTCGCAGGTCCGCTGTCTGGCCGTCCATCGGATCGGCCGTGATCCACGCCGGTGTGGTCGTCCACGACGAATCGGTACCCAGCACGGTCGTGGACCCGTCCGCGTGCACGAGGTGCAACTGGCACAGCAGCGCCGTGCGGTCGCCGAACGAGTTCGGGATTCGCATCGCGCCGGTGCGCCCGCGGAACCAGCCGTCGGACACGATGGCGCCCACGGTGTTCTCGCCCGCGCGGAGCAGGTCGGTGACGTCGTAGGTCTGGACGTGCAACACGTCCCGGTACGCGGTGTACCCGGGTGTCAGCTCCTGGTCGCCGACGCGCTCGCCGTTGAGGAACGCTTCGTAGATGCCGTGTGCGGTGGCGTACAGGCGGGCGCTGACGACGGGCTGTGCTACCGCGAAGTCCCGCCGGAACAGGTGTGCGGGCCGGTGCCCGGGCTCGGGCAGGTCGTCTTCGCGGGGTTCGACCCAGGCGGCCGTCCAGTCGCCGGCGGCGAGCCCGGTCTCCCAGAACGCGGGTTCCGACCAGTCGCTCTCGCCGAGGTCGGTCCACACCTTGACCCGCCAGGTCACCCGCCGGCCCGAACCGGGCTCGGGGCCGGTGTAGCGCACCAGGACGTGCTGATCGCCGTCCACCCGTCCGGAATCCCAGTCGTCGGTGCGGATCCGGTACGCCGACTGCTCGGCCGAACCGGCGGGCAGCCACCAGGACAACCGCGGCGCGGCGACGTCGGTGCCCAGCGGGTTGTCCAGGTGTTCGGCACGCAAGCGGGTGGGTGCGGTCACTGGTGGATCCCTTCCGCCACGCGGTTCACGAACGACGCGATGCGGGTCGCCGCCTCGGTCGCTTCGGGGAGGAACCCCGCGGTGATCTGCCAGCCGTGGAACATGTGCGGCCACACGTCGAGTTCGACGTGGACGCCCGCGCGGGCGGCGTTGGCGGCCAGGGTGAGGGAGTCGTCGAGCAGGCGTTCGGCGCTGGAGGCCTGGATCAGCAGCGGTGGCAGTCCACGCAGGTCGGCGAGCACCGGCGAGACCAGCGGGTCGTCGGCGGGGTGGCCACCCAGGTAGTCGACCCGCATCTGTGGTCCGAGATGTGCCTTGAGGACGTACTCGGTCTCGGCGCGCTCGACCCAACTGCCGGTGTGGAAACGTTCCTCGCGCAGGTCGAACACCCCCGAGAGCAACACACCGGCCCGCGCCTGCTCACGGCGTCGCAGCAGGACGGCCGCGGCCAGGTTGGCGCCCGCGGATTCGCCGACCACCACCACGTCGGACGCCAGTGTCGTGGCGTGGTCGAAGGCGTGGAGGCAGTCGTCGAGCGCGGCCGGGTACCGGTTCTCGGGGGCCGGCCGGTATTCGGGCAGGAGCACGCGGGCCCGCGTACCCAAGGCCAAGTGCGCGGCGAGCGGGCGGAGCACCGCCGCGTTGCCGGAGCGGAACCCGCCGCCGTGCACGAGCATGATCACCAGGTCGTCGCGCGGCTGGTGCGGGGTCATCAGGTGCGAACCGGGACGCAGAGCGGGCCGAGGTTCGTCGACCACGCCGGGGACACCGGGGTAGCGCGCGCCGAGATCGGCCATGTCGGCGCGCTCGGCGGCCAGGTCGGCCGGCTCGGCGGCGTCGCGCATCCAGTCGACCACCTGGTGGAAAGCGTTGCTGGGCATGACCTTCCTCGCTACTGGTGGGTTCCGGTCTTGCTGAGTTCGACCAGATCGGCCAGGACGTCGGAGGGCAGGTGTGCCCCGCTGAGGGTCAGGAAGTGGGCGAACTGGCTCATCGGCAGTGAAGCGACCATGCGCAGCGCGTCCGACGAGGTCTCCGCGGCCTGCCGCGCCTGGTCCTCGGTCATGGCCTCGGTGAGGGTGCGGGTGATGAGCGGGCCGACCACCGGGTGGCTGAACCACTCTTCGACCGGTGAGGCCAGGCTCAGCTCGCGCTTGATCACGTCCCCGACGAGGGTGATCCGCTCCTGCGCCACGACATCGGCGGCGCTATGTCCGATTTGGATGGTGTAGTCACCGGGCGCGACCACCCACTGGCTCAGCTCGATGTCGTAGTAGGCGAAGGCGCGGCGGCCGAGCGGCAGCTCGACCGTGCGCGACCCGCCCGGCTCCAGTGCGATCTTGGTGAACGCGCGGAGTTCGCGGGCGGGGCGACGGACCGGGCCCGCGCTAGTGGAGACGTAGACCTGGACGACGTGCTTGCCCGCGACGGCTCCGGTGTTCGTCACGGTCACCGAGACCGTCGCGCTGTCGTCGCCGGTGGTGGTGACGGAGAGGTCGCGCGTCTCGAACGTGGTGTAGGACAGGCCGTGACCGAACGGGTACCGGACCCCGACCTCGGCGGTCTCGTGGTAGCGGTAGCCGACCAGCACACCTTCGCCGTAGCGCACGTGCCCCTGTTCGCCGGGGAAGTTGAAGTAGCTCGGGTTGTCCCGCAGGCGGACCGGGATGGTCTCGGCGAGGTGGCCGGAGGGGTTGGCGAGGCCGAACAGCAGGTCCGCGATGGCGGCGCCGCCGGCCTGGCCGAGCAACCAGCCGTCGAGGACGGCGTCGACCTCGTCGTGCCAGCCTTCGAGCGTGACGACCCCGCCGTGCGACAGCACGACGACGGTCCGCCGGCTGACCGCCGCGACCGCCCGGATCAGGTCCACCTGGTCGGCCGGCAGGTCGATGGTGTCGCGGTCGTAGCCCTCGGACTCGTCGGACTCCTTCAACCCGGCGAAGACGACCGTCACCTCCGCCTCGCGGGCGATCTCCACGGCGTTGTCGTCGAGCCCGCGCGCGTAGCTGACGGGTGTGCTCAACGCTCGAATCGCGTCGAGCGCGGTGTCGACGCGGGTCGGGTTCACGTGCGAGCTGCCGCCACCTTGGAAGCGCGCCTCGGCGGCGAACTCCCCGATGACGGCGACGGTGGTACCGGGCGTGATCGGCAGGGTCTCCTGCTCGTTCTTCAGCAGTACCGCGCACTCGGTGGCGAGTCGTTTCGCCAGCGAGTGGTGGGCGTCGGCGTCGAACGTGCCTGTCGCGGGTGCGGCCCTCCTGGACAGCTCCACGACGCGTCGCACGCTCCGGTCGACGACCGCCTCGTCCAGCTCACCGCTGCGCACCGCGGCCACGATCTCGGCATCGGTGGTACCGCCGGTGCCCGGCATCTCCAGGTCCAGACCGGCGACGAGCGCCGCGACCCGGTCGGCCACCGCGCCCCAGTCGGACACCACCACGCCCTCGAAACCCCACTCGTCGCGCAGGACCTCGGTGAACAGGCGGCGGTTCTGCGACGCGAGGACGCCGTTGACGCGGTTGTAGGAGCACATGACCGTGGCCGGGTGGGCTTCGGTGACGACCTTCTCGAACGCCGGGAAGTAGATCTCGCGCAGCGTGCGTTCGTCGACGTCCGCGCTGACCCGCATCCGGTCGGTCTCCTGGTTGTTGGCGGCGAAGTGCTTGACGGAGGCACCCACGCCCTGCTCCTGGAGACCACGCACGTGCGCGGCCCCCAGCACGCCGCTCAGCAGCGGGTCTTCGGAGTAGTACTCGAAGTTGCGGCCGCACAGCGGTGACCGCTTGATGTTCACGCCGGGGCCGAGGTTGACGGTGACGCCGACGGCGCGCGCCTCGCGGCCGATGGCGGCGCCGATCTCCGCGGCCACCTCGGGGTCCCAGCTGCTGCCCACGGCGGCGGCGGTGGGGAAGCAGGTGGCCGGTCGGCTGGCGTGCACGCCCAGGTGGTCGGCGACGGCGTCCTGGTGGCGGAGACCGTGCGGACCGTCCACCAAGAGCATGGACGGCACGCCGGCGGCGTCGATCGCCTTGGTGGACCAGAAGTCGTGCCCGGACAGCAGCGACGCCTTCTGCTCCAACGTGAGGTCGACGGAGTCATGCTGCGGCATTACCGGTTTCCTTTCGAGCCGACGACGGCGGCGGTGAGATCGTCCTTGAGTTCCGGCGATGCACCGGGCACGTGGTCGAGGACGATGTTGAGCGAGATGCTCGCCGCTTCCGGGGCGGAGGCGTCGAGGGGAATGCCGGGGAAGTGCTTGCCGAACGCCTCGGTGACGGCCCGCCACACCTTGAGGTCCTGGGCAAGGGTGCGCAGCGGTGTGTCCATTGTGTACTGGGTCTGGGCTGTGCCCGCGATGTCGTACTGCCAGCTGTGCGCACCGGACTCGATCTCGACGACCAGCTCGTCCGGGTGGAGCGGGAGCACGACGGTCGCGGTGGTGCCTTCAGGGATCCGCACGTCGAGGCGCATCTGGTTCTCGCTGATGCGCCACGCGACGGACACGGATCCGTGCACCGTGTCGTGGGTGACGGTCGCATGGGTGAGATCGCCGCCCGGCCGCGGTGCGATGCGCATCCTGGTGTAGCCGGGTTCGACGGGGGACAAGCCGCCGACGACCTTGTGCAGCCAGTCGGCGACCGCGCCGAGCGCGTAGTGGTTGAGCGAGGTCATCCCGGACGGGTTGATCGTGCCGTCCGGCCGGATCGAGTCCCAGCGTTCCCAGATCGTCGTCGCCCCCATCGTGACCGGGTAGAGGAACGACGGGCACCCAGTCTCCAGGAGCAGGAGGTAGGCCGCGTCCAGGTGGCCGGTCCGGCTCAGTGCCTCCGTGACGAACGGTGTCCCGGCGAAGCCGGTGGAGATCCGGTAGCCGGCCTTGGCGACCAGCGCCGCCAGCTGCTCGCCCGCCCTGACCGCCTGCTCCTGGTCGAGGATGTCGAAGCAGATCGAGAGGGCGAGCGCGGTGGCGGACTCGTTGGCCAGGCGGCCGGCCGGGGTGACGTACTCGTGGCGGAAGGCGGTCCGCACGCGGTCCGCGAGTGCCGCGAAGTGCTCCGCGTCGCCGGTCTCGCCCAGTAGGCGCGCGGTCTTCGTGATCTCGGCGGTGGTGCGGCACAGGAAGGCCGAGGCCACGAGGTGGCGGTCGGTCTTCCCCCCGGCCGGGCTGTCCACCGGAGCGTCCGGATCCAGCCAGTCGCCGAACTGGAAGCCCTTGTCCCACAAACCGTTCTCGTTCAGCC
Source organism: Saccharothrix sp. CCNWYY140 (assembly GCF_037401995.1). Classification (NCBI taxonomy): domain Bacteria; kingdom Bacillati; phylum Actinomycetota; class Actinomycetes; order Pseudonocardiales; family Pseudonocardiaceae; genus Saccharothrix; species Saccharothrix sp. CCNWYY140. Next base: position 102,039 of record NZ_JBBEGC010000006.1, on the reverse strand, counting down.
GCGATTCGACGTCGCGGATGAACGCGGACATGGACTCGTAGCTGCGCCGAAGGATGTCGACGTCGCCGTACTCGGTGTAGAGGGTCCACGGCAGGCTGACCGCCACGTCGCTCCACAGCGCGGTGGGGGAGGAGGGCGTCGACAGGACGTCGGGAACCACCCAGGGGACGTAGCCCTTCGCACGGTGTTCGGCGGAGAGGTCGGCCAGCCACGAACCGAGAACCCCGCGCACGTCGTAGAGGAAGGCCGCGGTCGGGCCGAAGGCGTTGATGTCCCCCGTCCAGCCCAGGCGTTCGTCGCGTTGCGGGCAGTCGGTGGGGATGCCGACGAAGTTGTCCCGCATGGACCACACGACGTTGGCGTGCAGTCGGTTGAGCCGTTCGTCGGAGCACTCGAACCAGCCGGTGCGGGGCATGTCGCTGTGGACGACGACCGCGGTGACGTCGTCGGCGGTCAGCGTGCCCGGATAGCCGTCGACCTCGACGTAGCGGAAGCCGTGGAAGGTGAATCGCGGTTCCCACGTCTCGACGTCGTCACCCCGCGAGGTGTACCGGTCGGTCGACGCGGCGGTGCGCAAGGTCTCGGTGTTCAGTTCGCCGTCTACCAGGACCTCGGCGTGCCGCAGCGTCACGGTCTGCCCGGCCGGCCCGCGCACGGTCAGCCTGACCCGGCCCGAGATGTTCTGCCCGAAGTCGACGATCGGGTTCCCGGCGCGGTTGCGGTGGATCGAGATCGGGGTGAGTTCCCCGGTCCTGCGGATCGGCGGCGCGCCGGTGGTGGTGAGGGTGGCGAGGTCCCAGTCGAAGGGTTCCGCCGGTGCCCACGTGGTGTCGCCGAAGCCGGGGCGGTCCCAGCCGACGGGTTCGAGGCGCGCGTCGTGCTCTTCCCCGTCGTAGAGGCTGTTGGCGAGGACGGAGCCGGTTCCGGCGGTGAACGACTCGTCCGTGCCGATGGTCTCGACCCGGTCGTCGTACTCCAGGTCGAGTTGCAGGAACAGCCCCGGCCGGTCGGCGTAGTGGTTGCGCCGGCCCTCGTACCCGAGCCGGCCGATCGCCCACCCCTCGCCGACGACGGCGCCCAGGGCGTTGGCCCCGGCCACGACCCGGTCGGTGACGTCGTAGCTGCTCACCGCCAGCCGGTGGCGGTAGGACGTCCAGCCCGGCGTCAGCACGTCCTCGCCCACGCGGGCGCCGTTGAGGTGGGCTTCGACCACCCCGATCGCGGTGACGTGCAGCGTCGCGCGGCGGGGAGCCCTGTCGACGGTGAACTCGCGGCGGAAGTACGCCGCGGGCTCGCCGGGCTGCGCCCAGGACGTGGACGCGGGCGTGATGAACCTGGCCTGCCAGGTGGGTGACACGGTCGTCTCCTCAGCGGACGGACTTGACGCGCAGCACCATCAGTCCACTCAGGACGGTGCAGGCGGCGGCGACGAAGAACAGCAAGGCGTAGTTCTTCTCGGTGGCGGTCGCGCCGACGGCCAGGAACACCGGTGCGACGAGGGGAGCCACGGACTGCGGCACGCTGGTCGCGAAACCGATGATGCCCATGAACCGGCCGGCCTCGCTCTCGCGCTCCGGCAGGACGTCGAGCACCAGCGCCTGGTCGACGGCCGAGAACATGCCCAGTGCGATCGACGTGGTCAGCGATCCGGCGAACAGCACCGGCAAGCTCGAAGCGAGCGCCATCACGACCGCGCCGAGCGCGAAGAGGGCTCCCGCAGCGAGCACGAACGGGCGCCGCCTGCGCAGCCGGTCGGAGAGGAACCCGCCGGCCAGCGCCCCGGCGGAGGTGGCCAGCACACCCAGCCCGGACAGGGCGGCCATGGTGCCCGCCACCTCCTGCACGCCGACGCCCAGGCGGGAGGCGAGGAAGAAGGCGACGAACGTCGTGTTGAGCGTCAGGCCGAAGTAGAACAGGAAGCGGCTGATCCACGCCCAGGAGTAGTCCGGGTACCGGCGAGGGTCGAACACGTACTTGCGCGCCAGCGCGCCGATCGTCAGCGGGGCGCCGAGGGACGTACCGCGGCTGTCCGGCTCGTGCACGAGGAACACGAACAGGGCCACCAGGACGGCGCCGATCGCGCCCGGCACCAGGAAGAGCAGGAGCGGGTCACCCACGAAGCCGCCGGCGAGCGTCACGCCGACCGCGGGCGCGACGAGCGTGCCGAACCCCACCAGGCCGGCGACCTTGCCGCGCTGGGACTCCGGCAGGCGGTCGGCCTGCGAGTTGGTCAGGGCGCCGAGGGCCTGGCCCCAGCCCAACTGGGCCAGCACCCAGCCGAGCCCCAGCACGAAGACGCTCGGGGCGGTCGCCATCACCACCAGCGACACGATCCCGAGCAGCGTGCCGACGACCATGAACGGCCGGCGGCGGCCCAGCCGGCTGCGGGTCCGGTCGCTGAGCACCCCGAGCAGCGGGCCGGTGACCACGACCGTCGCGGCGCCCACGCCGGTGATGTAGCCGAGGTACTCCTCGTGTCCCGGCGCGAGCTGCGCGAGCCGGACCGACAACGAGATCGCCAGCGGGGTGATGAACGCCGTGAACACGCCGAACTGGGCGAGCACCATCAACCAGATGTAGCGGGCGGAGACCTTCGGCGGTGCGGCGCCCGGCGTGGGCGCGGTGGTGCCCGGAGGCGGCGGGGCGGCGGACGCTTGGCTGTCGATCATGGGCAGACTCCGTTGTCCATAAGTCGAGGTCCCGGCTGTTAGCACGTGCTAGCGGTGCGTTGAGCGGTGATGCTAATCTCGCCGAACTAGCACGTGCAAGCACCAGTTCTGTTAAAACGTTTCAACACGTTGCGGAGGTCGACCGACGTGCCTGACCTGTCGGCTGTGAAACAGGCTCTGCGGGAGCAGCGCATCGAGACGCCCTCCTGGGCGTACGCGAACTCGGGCACCCGGTTCAAGGTGTTCGGCCAACCGGGGGTGCCGCGCACGCCGGAGGAGAAGATCGCCGACGCGGCGGTGGTGCACCGGTTCACCGGCGTGGCCCCCACCGTCGCGTTGCACATCCCGTGGGACCGCGTGGACGACTACGCCGCGCTCACCCGGTACGCGCGCGACCTGGGCGTCGGGATCGGCGCGATCAACACCAACGTGTTCCAGGACGAGGACTACAAGCTGGGTTCGGTGACCAACCCGGCCCCGAGGATCCGCCGCAAGGCAACGGACCACCTCCTCGACGCGGTGTCGATCATGGACGAGACGGGTTCGCGCGACCTGAAGCTGTGGTTCTCCGACGGCATCAACTACCCGGGCCAGGACGACCTGCGCGACCGCCAGGACCGGCTGGCGGCGGCGTTGCGGGAGGTCTACGACCGGCTCGGCCCCGATCAGCGCATCCTGCTGGAGTACAAGCTGTTCGAGCCGGCGTTCTACGCCACGGACGTGCCGGACTGGGGCACGTCCTACGCCCACTGCGTCGAGCTGGGGGACAAGGCGACGGTGTGCATCGACACCGGTCACCACGCTCCCGGCACGAACATCGAGTTCATCGTGGCGTTCCTGCTGCGGGCCGGGAAGCTCGGCGCGTTCGACTTCAACTCCCGCTTCTACGCCGACGACGACCTCATGGCCGGCGCCGCGGACCCGTTCCAGCTGTTCCGGATCATGTACGAGATCGTCCGCGGCGACGCGCTCGGCCCCGGCATCGCTTTCATGCTCGACCAGTGCCACAACATCGAGGCGAAGATCCCCGCGATCATCCGGTCGGTGATGAACATCCAGGAGGCCACGGCCAAAGCGCTGCTGGTCGACCGGGACGCGCTGCGGACCGCTCAGCAGGCAGGCGACGTCCTCGCCGCGAACGCCGTGCTGATGGACGCCTACAACACCGACGTCCGGCCGTTGCTGGCCGAACTCCGGGAAGACGCCGGGCTCGACCCGGACCCCGTCGCGGCCTACCACCGCAGCGGCTACCAGCGGAAGATCGAGGCCGACCGCGCCGGCGGTGCTCAGGCCGGATGGGGAGCGTGACCACCATGACCGTGCCCGAGCAGCTCGTCGCGCGCAGCAACGCGCTGGGCGCCGACCCGCGCAACACCAACTACGCCGGCGGCAACACCTCGGCCAAGGGCATCACGACCGACCCGGTGACCGGGTCACCCACGGAACTGTTGTGGGTGAAGGGATCCGGCGGGGACCTCGGCACGTTGACCGAAGCGGGACTGGCCGTGCTGCGGCTGGACCGGCTGCGCGCGCTCGTCGACACCTACCCCGGGGTCGAACGCGAGGACGAGATGGTCGCCGCGTTCGACTTCTGCCTGCACGGCAGGGGTGGCGCGGCCCCCTCGATCGACACGGCCATGCACGGCCTGGTCGACGCGGCGCACGTCGACCACCTGCACCCGGACTCCGGCATCGCGCTCGCCACCGCGGCCGACGGCCCGGCGCTGACCAAGGAGTGCTTCGGCGACCGCGTCGTCTGGGTCGACTGGCGGCGACCCGGTTTCCAGCTCGGGTTGGACATCGCCGCGGTCAAGTCGGCCAACCCCCAGGCCATCGGCGTGATCCTCGGCGGACACGGCATCACCGCCTGGGGCGCCACGTCCGAGGAGTGCGAGCGGAACTCGCTGGAGATCATCCGGACCGCGGAGGAGTTCCTGGCCGAGCGCGGTTCCGCGGAACCGTTCGGCGCGGTGGTGCCCGGCTTCGAGGCCCTTCCCGAATCCGACCGGCGGACTCGTGCGGCGGCTCTCGCGCCGGTGATCCGCGGACTGGCCTCGAGCGACCAGCGGATGTTCGGGCACTACACCGACTCGGAGGCCGTGCTGGACTTCGTGTCGCGGGAGAAGCTCGGACCGCTCGCCGAGCTGGGCACCTCGTGCCCCGACCACTTCCTACGCACCAAGGTCCGCCCGCTCGTTGTGGACCTGCCGGGCACCGCGCCGCTGGCGGACGTGATCGCGCGGCTCGAGGAACTGCACGCGAACTACCGCGAGTCCTACCGCGCCTACTACGAACGCCACGCCACGCCGGATTCCCCGGCGATGCGCGGAGCCGACCCGGCGATCGTGCTGGTTCCCGGCGTCGGCATGTTCTCCTTCGGCCGCGACAAGCAAACCGCGCGCGTGGCCGGCGAGTTCTACGTCAACGCCATCAACGTCATGCGGGGCGCCGAGGCCGTGTCGACCTACGCCCCCATCCCGGAGAGCGAGAAGTTCCGCATCGAGTACTGGGCCCTGGAAGAAGCCAAGCTCCAGCGGATGCCGAAGCCGAAACCCCTCGCCGGGCGGATCGCCCTGGTCACCGGTGCGGGCTCGGGCATCGGCCGGGCCATCGCCTTGCGGCTCGCCGCCGAGGGGGCCTGCGTGGCGATCGCCGACCTCGACGCGGCGGCAGCGGCCCGGACAGCCGCCGAGATCGGCACGTCGGACCAGGCCGTGGCGATCACCGCGGACGTCACCGACACCGACGCCGTGCAAGCGGCCGTGGACGCCACCGTGCTGGCGTTCGGCGGGCTCGACCTGGTCGTCAACAACGCCGGCCTGTCGATCTCGAAGCCGCTGCTGGAGACCACCGACCGCGACTGGGACCTCCAGCACGACGTGATGGCCAAGGGCTCGTTCCTGGTCTCCAGGGCGGCGGCGAAGGCGATGGTCGAGCAGGGCGTCGGTGGCGACATCGTCTACATCTCGTCGAAGAACTCGGTGTTCGCGGGGCCGAACAACGTCGCCTACGGCGCCGCGAAGGCCGACCAGGCCCACCAGGTCCGCCTGCTGGCCGCCGAGCTGGGCGGGCACGGCATCCGCGTCAACGGCGTCAACCCCGACGGCGTGGTCCAGGGCTCCGGGATCTTCGCCGGCGGCTGGGGAGCCCAGCGCGCCGCCGTGTACGGCGTGCCGGAGGACAAGCTGGGCGAGTTCTACGCCCAGCGCACCATCCTCAAGCGCGAGGTGCTGCCCGAGCACGTCGCCGCCGCGGTCTTCGCGCTGACCGGCGGCGACCTCGCCCTGACCACCGGGCTGCACATCCCGGTGGACGCGGGCGTCGCCGCGGGGTTCCTGCGATGACCGTGCGCGTCGCCGCCGTCGACCTGGGCGCCACCAGCGGCCGGGTCATGGTGGGCACCGTGGGCAGGGACCGGCTCGTGCTGGAGGAAGCGCACCGGTTCCCGAACGGGCCGGTGCGCGTGGCCGGCCGCCGGAAGTCGACGCTGCACTGGGACGTCCTGGGCCTCTACGCGCAAGTCCTCGAAGGGCTCCGGGCCGCCCACGCCCAAGCCCCGCTCGACGCGATCGGCATCGACTCCTGGGCGGTCGACTACGGTCTGCTCGCCGCGGACGGGACGTTGCTCGGCAACCCGGTGCACTACCGGGACGATCGGACCGACGGCGTCGTGGACTTGGTGCGTCGGGTGGTGCCGGACCGCGATCTCTACGCCACCACCGGGCTCCAGCGGCTCCCGTTCAACACGCTCTACCAACTGGTGTCCGAGCGCGACGGTCCACGGCTTCGCCACGCCGCGACGATGCTGATGGTGCCCGACCTGCTCGCCTACTGGCTGACCGGGCAGATCGGCGCCGAACACACGAACGCGTCGACGACCCAGCTCTACGACGTGCGCGCCCGCGCCTGGGCCGGTGGGCTCGCCGACGCGGTGGGTGTGCCGCGCGGGCTGTTCCCGCCGCTGCGCTCGGCCGGGGACGTGATCGGCCCGGTGCTGCCGGAGGTCGCGGACGAGTTCGGCCTGTCGACGCTCCCGGTGATCGCGGTCGGGTCGCACGACACCGCGTCGGCGGTCGTGGGCGTGCCCGCGGAACCGGGCACGAACTTCGCCTACATCTCGTCGGGCACGTGGTCGCTGGTGGGCGTTGAACTCGACGCGCCCGTCCTGTCCGATGCCGCGCGGACGGCCAACTTCACCAACGAGGTGGGAGTCGACGGCAAGATCCGCTTCCTGCGCAACGTGATGGGACTGTGGGTGTTGTCCGAGAGCGTGCGGATGTGGCGCGCCGGCGGGCAGGAGGTGGACCTGCCTGAGCTGCTCGCCCAAGCCGCCGAGGTGCCGGCGTTGCGCGCGGTGGTGGACATCAACGCGCCCGAGTTCCTCCCGCCGGGAGACATGCCCGCCAGGATCACGGAGGCGTGCCGGCGCACCGGGCAGGAGCCCCCGGCCACCAGGGCGGAGCTCGTGCGGTGCGTCCTGGACAGCCTCGCGCTGGAATACCGGCGGGTGGTGCGGGAGGCCGCCGAGCTGACCGGCCGACCGATCGAGGTCGTGCACGTCGTCGGGGGAGGGGCGCGCAACGAACTGCTCTGCCAGTCGACCGCGGACGCCTGCGGGATCCCCGTCGTGGCGGGCCCCGTCGAGGCGACCGCGCTGGGCAACGTGGTCGTGCAGGCTCGTGCCCTCGGCGTGGACCTTCCGGACCTGGCCGCGATGCGCGCGTTGATCCGAAGCAGCCACCCCGTGCGCAGGTACACCCCTTCGGCGCGGGCCGCACTGTGGGAAGGGGCGAGAGTGCCGTGAAGGTCGCGCTCATGGTCACCTGCGTCAACGACGCGCTGTTCCCCGAGACCGGCAAGTCCGTGGTCCGGTTGTTGCGTCGGCTCGGGGTCGAGGTGGGTTTCCCGGAAACCCAGACGTGCTGCGGCCAGCCGATGGTCAACACCGGTTACCTCGATGAAGCCGTCACCGTCGTGCGCACCTTCGCCAAGGCGTTCGACCGGTACGACGCGATCGTCACGCCGTCGGGTTCGTGCGCCGGATCGGTGCGGCACCAGCACGGGATCGTGGCTCGGCGCGGCGGCGACGAGCGGCTCGCGGCGTCGTCGGGGAAGGTGTTCGAGCTGTCCGAGTTCCTGGTCGACGTGCTGGGCGTCGAGGACGTCGGCGCGTACTTCCCACACCGCGTCACCTACCACCCGACCTGCCATTCCTTGCGGATGCTGCGCGTGGGCGACCGGCCGCTGCGCTTGTTGCGGGCGGTCCGCGGGATCGACCTGGCGGAGCTTCCCGCGGCGGACGAGTGTTGCGGATTCGGCGGCACGTTCGCCCTCAAGAACGCCGACACCTCCGTGGCGATGGGGGCGGACAAGGCGCGGCATGTCCGGGAAACCGGCGCCGAGGTTCTGGTCGCCGGCGACAACTCCTGTCTGCTGCACATAGGTGGCCTGCTCTCCCGGCAGCGCTCGGGAGTGAAGGTGATGCACTTGGCCGACGTGCTGGCCGGCACCGAGGGGGACCGGTGACGTTCCTCGGCATGCCGCCGTTCCCCCAGGCGGCCCGCGAAGCCCTCGGCGACACGCAGCTGCGGCGAAACCTCGCTCACGCCACGGCCACCATCCGGGCCAAGCGGGCGGCGGTCGTCGCCGAGGTGCCCGAGTGGGAGGACCTGCGCCGAGCCGGCGCCGCGATCAAGGACAACACGCTCCGGAGGCTCGACGAACACCTCCTCCGACTGGAACGGTCGCTGACCGATCGCGGGGTGCGGGTCCACTGGGCGCGGGACGCCGCCGAGGCGTGCGAGGTGGTCGGGCGCATCGCACGCGGCCACGGCATCGACGAAGTGGTCAAGGTCAAATCCATGGCGACGCAGGAGATCGGGCTCAACGAGGCGCTCGCCGCCCAAGGCGTCACCGCGTGGGAGACCGACCTCGCCGAACTCGTCGTGCAGCTCGGCGACGACCTGCCCAGCCACATCCTCGTGCCGGCGATCCACCGCAACCGCGCGGAGATCCGGGAGATCTTCCTGTCCACGATGGAAGGTGTCGGGCCTGGGTTGAGCGATGAACCGGCCGAACTGGCCGCGGCGGCCCGGCGGCACCTGCGGCGGAAGTTCCTCTCGGCGAGGATGGCGGTCTCCGGCGCGAACTTCGCCGTGGCCGACACCGGGACGCTCGTGGTCGTCGAGTCCGAGGGCAACGGGCGGATGTGCCTCACCCTGCCCGAGATCCTGGTCTCGGTCGTCGGCATCGAGAAGGTCGTGCCCACGTGGGCCGATCTCGACGTGTTCCTCCAACTCCTGCCGCGGTCGAGCACCGGCGAGCGGATGAACCCCTACACGTCCACATGGTCCGGCGTGACACCGGGCGACGGGCCGCAGGAGATGCACGTCGTCCTGCTGGACAACGGCCGCACGCGTGCGCTGGCCGACGAGATCGGCCGCCAGGCGCTGCGCTGCATCCGGTGCTCCGCCTGTCTCAACGTCTGCCCGGTGTACGAGCGCACCGGCGGGCACGCGTACGGGTCCGTCTACCCCGGACCCATCGGCGCGATCCTGAACCCGCTGCTCAAAGGTGTCGGCGTGGACGCCCAAACCGACTCGCTGCCCTACGCGTCGAGCCTGTGCGGTGCCTGCTTCGACGCCTGCCCGGTCCGCATCGACATCCCCGAGGTGCTGGTCCACCTGCGGTCCCGGGTGGTGGACGCCCGTCGTGGACCACGTCCGCGCGCCGAGTCGGTGGCGATGAAGGCGGCGGCGTGGACCCTGGCCAAGTCCAGCCGGCTGCGGTGGGCCGAACGCGTCTCAGCCTTGGTCGGTCGGCTGGGGCGACGGCGCCTCCCCGGAGGGCGACGCGCCCTCGCGAGGCTGCCCTGGCCCGGTTCGGCGTGGACGGACGCACGCGACCTCCCCACGCCCCCGGCGGAGTCGTTTCGAAGGTGGTGGAGGCGCGATGAACGCTCGTGACGAGATCTTGGCCGCGGTCCGTGACGCACTTGGGCACACCCGGCCGGTGGACACCGAAGTACCCGACGGCCACCGGACCCCGGGCCGGCCAGGCGATCTCGTCGGGCTGTTCGTCGAGCGTGTCGCCGACTACGGCGTGGTTGTGCGCCGGTGCGGGGAGTCCGAGGTCGCCGCCGCCATCGCGGACGCGCTCGCCGACGCGAGGACGGTGGCCGTGCCGGACGGGTTCCCCCACCCGGTCGCCGGACCGGCGCTGTCCGACCCCTGGTCCGCCGATGCCGTGGTCACCACGGTGGCCGTGGGCATCGCCGGCACGGGAAGCGTCGTCCTCGACCACGGGCCCGGCCAGGGAGCCAGGGTCTTCTCCCTGCTGCCGGACATCCACGTCTGCGTCGTGCACCGCGACCAGATCGTGCCCGGCGTGCCGGACGCGGTCGCCGGGCTGGATCCGCTGCGCGCCCAGACGTGGATCAGTGGACCGAGCGCGACCAGCGACATCGAACTCGACCGGGTCGAAGGTGTGCACGGGCCGAGGAGCCTGCGGGTGATCGTCGTCGACGCCTGATCGGTCAGGCCCCCGTGGACTCCCGGGCGACCACCGCGGTCGCGGCGTCGACACCGCCGTCGAGCAGCGGTCGGTCGGTGGCCGCCTGGAGCGCCAGCGCGGCCAGGTGCCGTCCGAGCCCGGCGTAGTCGATCCGGATGCTGGAGATGGAGGGGACGAACAACGCGGTGTACGGGTTGTCGTCGTGCCCGATGACGGCGAGGTCGGCGGGCACGCCGAGGCCACCGCGAAGAGCGGCGCCGATCACCCTGGCGGCGCTGTCGTCGTTGTACGCGACGACGCCCGTCACGTTCGCGTGAAGCCAGTCCTGGACCGCCTGCCCGGCCGCGTCCGGGGCGCCGTCGACGGGTCGGACGACCAGCGGGGGCAGCCCCAGGGACGCGGCGGCTTCCCGGGCCGCTCCCAGCCGGGACGCGACCAGGCCGGACACGCGCGCGTCGGTCGTCGCGGCGAAGCCGAGGCGCTGGTGGCCACGCGTGTGCAGGTGCTCGACCTGCAGACGCGGGCCGTCGTCGAGGCCGAGGGGATCGGGCGGCGACGGGCTCGGCTCCGGCCCCGGGATGATCTTCGTGATGCCACAGCCCCGCATCGCCGCCACCTCTTGCGGGGTGAACGGCGCGAAACCCACCACCACCTCGGGGTCGAGCAGCTCCCAGAGCGGGCGTGCCGTTCCCACGGGGTGGTGCGTCTGGGTGACGAGTGAGTACCCGGCCTCTTCCAGCGTGTGCGACGCTTCCTCGACGCACTTGCTCACGCTGAAGTCCACCGGCCAGTCCGGGATGACCAGCAGTACCAGCCTGCTGCTTCCTCGGCGGAGCGCCTGGGCGGCCGTGTGCGGGCGGTAACCCAGGCGAGCGGCCTCCGCCAGGACCCGATCCCTGGTCGCCTCGGAGATCCGCTGCCCAGTCGTCCCGTTGAGCACGAAGCCGACCGTGGCCCGGGAAAGCCCCAAGGACCGCGCGACGTCCGCCGCCGTCACCCGCTTGCCCGCTCCGGCCCCCACGTCCACCCCTCTCCCCGCACGACCGCTTGCACGTGCTAGTGGCGAGGTTAGCAGCCGTTCGCCCGACCTTGCCGATGATCGACGGCAACACGATCCGCTCGACGACAAAGGGTCGCTCCGGTTCCCGGCGAGCCCTCAAGCGGCTCCGGCGCGCCGCAGACCGACTACTCGCTGTTCACTCGAGCCGACGGACCACCGAGTTCTTCGGTTGTCGCCTGAAAGCCAACCAGGAGTTCTGCGGCTTCGACTTCCACGCGTCACCCGGCACCTCGCCGACGATGCGCAGCTCGCTGTTCTCGTCCAGCACTACCTCGACGCCGCGCCAACCGATCCCGCCGGCCGCCTGCTGACCCAGATCCGGCCCCTGGAGTCGCGCAGCCTGCCGACCGGCGGCACGGGGATCGAAACGATCGCGGCCCGCCTGGGACTCCACCCGCGGACGTTGCAACGCCGACTGGGCGGCCACCGGACGACCTTCGAACAGCTGGTGGACGAGGTGCGCCGCGAACGTGCGGAGCGGTACCTGCTGGAGTCGGACCTTCCACTCGGCCACATCGCCGCTCTGCTCGGTTGCTCCGAGCAGAGCTGCCTGAGCCGCTGTCGTCTGAAGTCAAGTTTTCGGCGTCGGAAGTCAAGACACGGGCGGCCTGCTCCCGGCACCGTTTTCGGCGTACCGCCTCAGTGCCGAGGAGCGAATCGATGACCTCCAGCGATGCCCGCAAGCCCGCACGCCGGGACATCACCTTCACCTCAGGAGGTGAGCGCTGCGCGGGCTGGCTCTACCGCGCCGACCGAGACGAGCCCGCGCCGTGCGTCGTCATGGCCCACGGTCTGGCCGGGGTCAAGGAGATGCGCTTGGACGCCTACGCCGAGCGCTTCGCCATGGCCGGCTACCACGTGGTCGTGTTCGACTACCGCCACTTCGGCGCCAGTGGAGGCACGCCGCGGCAACTGCTGGACATCCGACGCCAGCACGAGGACTGGGCGGCGGCGGTTCGCTTCGCCCGGAGCCTGCCCGAGGTCGACTCCGGACGGATCGCGTTGTGGGGGTCGTCGCTGTCCGGCGGCCACGTCCTCGCCGTGGCGGCGAAACTGCGGGCGGCGGCCGTCATAGCGCAGGTTCCCCACGTCGACGGGCTCGCCTCCACACTCGCGTTGGGACCGCGGCAGTCGCTCCGCCTGGCCGGGCACGGCGTGCTCGACGCCGGCCGCGCGCTGCTGCACAGGTCTCCGCACTACGTCCCCGCGTCCGGACCGCCTGGTTCGCTCGCCCTCATGACCGCGCCCGAGGCCCAGGGGTACCTGGCGCTGGTGCCACCGGGCCTGTCGTTCGACCAGCGCGTCGCCGCCCGTTTCGCGCTGCGGGTCGGTCTGTACTCGCCCGGGAAGGCGTTGCGCCGGCTGGAGATTCCCGCCTTGGTCCAAGTCGGCTCCAGCGACCGCACCACCCCGCCGCTCGCGGCGATCAAGGCTGCCCGCCGCAACCCGAACGTCACACTGGCCATCCACGAGACCGGGCACTTCGAGCCCTACACCGGGGAACTGTTCGAGACCTTCGTCGGCGAGCAAGCCGCTTTCCTCGACGGCGTTTTCGTCTGATCGCCCGACACCCACACCCACCCGCCACGGAGGACGCACCATGCCCCGCACCATCGTCATCACCGGCGCCGGAATCGGAGCGGAAGCCGCTCGGTGCTTCGCCCGCCAAGGCTGGATCGTCGCAGCGAGGTCCGGCTCTATGCCGAAGGCCCCTTCGACATCTACCTCGGCGAAGCGCTCGAACGCGTCGTGGCCGACCAGCCGGCCTTCCTGACCCGGCACGTCCCGGCTACCCCCGCCCCGGCCGCCTCCTGAAGCGCCCTCATCGGACGCACCGTCGTCCTCACCGGCTCCACCGGCGGTCTGGGCGCCGCCCTGGCCCAGGCTCTACGCACCCGGGGCGCCAACCTGGCCTTGCTCGACCTCGACCATGAGGCCGGCGCAGCCCAGGCCCAGGCCGTCGGTGGCGCCACTGTCGCCCGGGGCCGGCGTGCCGATGTGCGCGACCTGGCCAGCCTGCAAACGGGAAGATCCCGGTCAACCGGATCCCGGCCGAGATCCGCGAGCACGGCTACACCGGCAGCGCGACCCTGCTCGTCCGCTATATCGACCAGGGTCGGGCCACCCGAATACGCGAGTTCGCCGCCATCTTCACCGGCGCCACGGCAAGCACCTTCCCTGCTGGACTACCACCACCCGCGCGGACACACTGCCCAGCTTCGACTCCTGACGTGACGGTCGTGAAGATCGCGCTGGTCACCGGCGCGCCCTAGGGTGTCGGCGATGCGGTGGCCACCAAGATGGTCGCCCTCGGCTTCTTCGACTGGGACCACGTTCATCAGGCCGTACGCCCGCGGAAAGTGGACGCCGCCGCGCCGGCCGAAGCCCTGTGTCGCGGCTGATCGCGACCTCCGCGGCCGGCTGAGCACCTGCCTCACACCTCACCGGCTCGCGGTTCAGGCGAGTGGGCCGACTGCGGCCATGGCCCGGTCAAGGGCCTCGTGCAACGGCCCACCGCCGGCCGCGGCTGAGGCGTTCGCCGCGGTGAGGCAGGCGAATGCCGCGCCCACCAGCGCGAGCGGAGCCGGATCCGCGTCGTCCCAGCCGCGGCCCGCTTCGTGGGCTCGTTCCCGGGCGGCGTCGGCGATGCGGGACTGGTTCCCGAGCATCCGGTCCAGGTACGCCGCGCGCAGTGACGCCGAACCGTTGATCACCCGCTGAAGCTCCGCCGCGCCGGCGGCCTGCACCGGATCCGTCATGTAGTCGACGACGTCGTCGAACATCCGCCGCAGCGACGTCCACAGCGGTTCGTCGAGCGGTCGAGCGCGCAGGGCGTCGACGAACTGTTCCCCCAGGCGTTCGTACTTGCCGAGGATCACCTCTTCCTTGCTGCCGAAGTAGCGGAAGAAGCTGCGCTTGGACATCCCGGCCGCCGCGGCGATCTCGTCCACCGTCGTCGCCTCGTAGCCCTGCTTGAGAAACAGCGCGAGGGCCGTGTCGAGCAGCTGCTGGCGCACGGCCAGGCGGGTCCGCTCCCGCAGCGACGGTGACTCCACCGCTCAAGGCTAACATCACACGCCATGCTTGACACCGAGTGACAGATTTGGCGTACGGTGACGCCAGTCATCGAGGAGGCATTCATGACCAAGATCTGGTTCATCACCGGCGCCGGGCGCGGGTTCGGCAAGGAGTTCGCCAGGGCGGCGCTGGGCCGCGGTGACAAGGTGACCGCGACCGTGCGGAAGCTCGGCGACGTCGACGACCTCGTCGAGGAGTTCGGCGAAGCAGTCCTGCCGCTCCAGCTCGACGTCACCGACCGCGCCGACGTCTTCGCCGCGGTCGAGCAGGCCGGCGCTCACTTCGGACGCCTCGACGTCGTGGTCAACAACGCTGGCTACGGCCTCTTCGGCGCCGTCGAAGAGATCACCGAGCAGCAGTTGCGCGACCAGCTCGAGGTCAACCTGTTCGGCGTCCTGCACGTCACCCAGGCCGCCCTCCCGTTGCTGTGAAAGCAGGGCAGCGGCCACATCGTGCAGATCTCCACCGTCGGCGGCGTCGCCGCGTTCCCCAACCTCGGCGGCTACCACGCTTCGAAGTGGGCCCTGGAGGGCTTGAGCGAATCACTCGCCCAGGAGGTCGCGCCGTTCGGCGTCAAAGTCACCCTCGTCGAGCCCGGCGGCTTCGCCACCGACTGGTCCGGCTCCAGCGCGGTGCGCGCCGAACCGCAGCCCCAGTACGACCGGATCCGTCAGGACATGGTCGAACGCGGCAAGCAGACGCCGCCAGAGCTGACCGGTGACCCGGCCGCCGCCGGACTGGCCTTGCTGCACGTCGTCGACGCCGAACAGCCGCCCCTGCGGGTCTTCTTCGGCACGATGCCCACCATGATCGTCCCAGGCCTCTACCAGTCCCGGTTGGACACGTGGGAGCAGTGGAAGCACGTCGCCATTGCCGCCAACGGTCATTGATTTCCAATGCCGTCGACGCTCCTCGCCGGTGGTCACGCAGCTGGTGGCCACCGGCGAGGAGCGTCGGTCAGGACGTTCGACCGATCCACGCCGGACCTGCGGTGATCACCGTCCCACCGCGATCGGATCGCGGCCGACTCGGGCGCGGAAACCCCTGCCCCCGAGTCGGCGCGACAATCGGCAGCCCGTTGACCAGCGGCCGGGCTTGACACTCACCTCTGTCACTGGTCAGGCGGGTACGAACTGCCACTGCTGGTTGGTGCCGCCGTTGCTGGTCCACTGCACGACCTGAGCCCCGTCACTGGTCGACGCGCCGTACACGTCGGCCGTCAGTCCGCTGTTACGGGCGACGATGGTGTAGTAGCCGTCACCGGTGGGCCGCAGGTACCACATCTGGTTGGTGCCGCCGTTGGCCGACCACTGCTGTAGTTGCAGGCCGACCGTGCTGCTGCCGGAGTTGACGTCGAGCACCTTTCCGGAGGCGTTGTAGCGCAGGGTGTAGGCGTCCTGCGTGGTGCTGATCGTCCACGTGGCGGTGCCGCTCTGCTGGATCGCCTTGGCACCGTCGGAGGTGGAGTTGCCGGCGATGGCGAGGGGTTTGCCGCTGTTGCGGTTGACGATGCGGTAGGTACCCGGTGCGGGTCCGGTTCCGCCGCCTCCGCTGAGGTTGAAGTATTCGACCGCGTCGGTGAAGACGGTGCTGCCGGACTTCGTGGTCGACAGCTGGAGGTACACGCGGTTGCCGGTGGCGGGGGTGGTGAAGGGCACCGGCTGGGTGACCCGTGAGCCGAGCGGGACGGTCAGGGTGGTGCTTCCGGACGCGACGACCGCGCCGTCCGGCGCGTCGAGCCGCGCCGTCCAGGTGAAGCCCACCGAGGTGTCGGCGAAGTCGTCGTTGAAGACGGTGATGTTGCGGGTGACCGTGGCGTTGCGGGCGTAGGTGGGCACGGCCTGCGGCAGTGGGAAGGTGCCGTTGGAGTCCGAGGCGCCGGAGGCCGACCAGTAGGGGAGGTCGACCGCTGCCACCGGGTTGAACGCCGCCTGCACGCGCTGGAACTGCGGGTTGCTCCAGGGGTCCGGGAGGTTGTCCGCGCCGTAGACAGGCCGGCCGCCCTCCTCCGGGACGAAGTCGCCGGTGCGCACGCCGGGGATGACGCTGGCCCAAGCTGACAGCAGCGTGTACGGACGCAGGTCGGTGGCGCCCTTGCCGCGCTTGGCCAGGGTTGCCGTGGCGAACCACTCGAAGCCCTGCTTGGTGTTGCATGCCGGCCAGATGTACTCGCCCTCGCCGTCGGGCCGCCCATTCACGGTGATCAGGCCCTCCCCGTACCTGCCGAAGCCGTCGACGTAGTGCGGGATCACCGCGAAGTTGGCGTACGTCATCCCGGGATACAGGCTGACATTGTTGCCGACGCCCACCTCGACAATGATCGGCCGGGTGCCGTCGGCGCCGTTCATCGCCGCGTACAAGTCCTTCTCGAACTGTTCGGAATCCTGGCCGCTCTGATTCGGCTCGTTGTTCTGACTCCAGCGGATGATCGCGGGGTGGTTGCGGTCGCGCAGGACCAGCGCACGGGCGTGGTTGATCATGTTGTTGCGCCCGACGGTCTCCCTCCACTCCTGCGAGGATTGGGAGCCGCGAATCGCGACCTCGCCGATGATCATCAGGCCCATCTCGTCGGCGACATCCAACATGTACGGGCTCGCGGGCTCCTGGTGGATGCGCACCACGTTGAAGTTCAGCCGCTGGTAGTTGTCCACCGCCTGGGGCCAGCCGCCGTTGCCGGGCGACGGGGGCAGGAAGCCGGGCAGGGTGTGGTACGCGTCGCCCTTGCCGCCGTTGTTGATCCGGTCGTAGTCGGCTCCCTGGAGGTTGTCGCCGCGGAAGTTCACGCGCACGCCGTTGAGGTAGTAGTAGTCACCGTTCTGGGTGGCCTCCCGGAACCCGAACCGGTACGTGGCGTCGCTGGTGCGCCCGTCATCGGTGGCGGCGTGCACCGTCAGCCCGTGCAGCTGCGCCCGGTACCCCGACCGGTACGGCACGTTGGGCCACCAGTACGAGGTGCTGTCGAGGTTCCACGCGACCGGCCCGACGGTCACGGTCACGGTCGAGTTAGCCGGCACGGTGACCGTACGGCTGGGCAGTTCGGGGTAGGTGAAAGCCGTTCCGTTGGTGGACGACAGCGACCCGGTCAACGTCACCGACCGGGAACTGCCCGACGTGTTACGCACCGACACGTCGTAGCTCAACGTCTTGTTCGCCACCGACGTACGCACGAATGTGTCGCTGACGTACACCGCCGGGTACACCCGCAGGAACGCGGACCCGAAGATCCCCTGCGGGATCGCCTCGGACCACGTGGCGGCGTCGGGCACCAGGTACCGGCCGTTGGACGCCTTCAGCGCTCCGCGGCCCTTCACGTTCACCGTGATCGTGTGGGTGGTGCCAGGCGCCGCGTATGCGCTGATGTCGAAGTTCGACGGGGTGAACGCCGTCGTCTGGGTGGCGACCACGCGGCCGTCGACCGACAGCGTCGCCTGGTGATTGACGGCGCCGAACTCGATCCACGTCGACTGCGGCTGACCCGAGTCGGGCACGGTGATGGTGCGCGAGTACACCGCCTCGTTCACGTCGGTGAAGCCCTGCTTGTACCAGCCGCCGCCGGGCACGGTGATCGAGGTCGCCCCTCGACCCGCCGGCGTGAAACTCCACGTCCCGGCCAGGTCAACCGAGGCGATCGCGGCGGAGCCGGCAGCTGCGGCCGCGGGAGCCGGCTGTGTTGCGACGGCCGGCTGTGTTGCGACGGCCGGCTGTCCTGCCGCGGCGGACTGCACCGTGCCGATGGTCGCGAGGAGTACGGCGCCGGCCAGCGCTAAGCGGGCGAAGCGCTGGGATAGCGTGCGAGGGCTGTTTTGACGCATCAAGAAATCCCTTTCGCGGGTGTCGCGTCTACGGGGGTACACCGATCACCGGACCCCTCGTCACTACCCGCCGGGCCCGCCGAAACGAAGAAGTCGACTATTAACCCAGTTACCGGCGTCATGCCTGCGGAGCAGGACATCGGTCGGTAAGCAACCCTGTGCTCGAACCGGTTCGATACAGGACGATAAGCAGGGTCGACTCATGGTGTCAAGCGGCACATGCTATGGCTTACGACGAATGGACGTCATACAGGGCCTTGGGGAATCGAGCGTTTCGGTGTGCGCTCTCGAGGCTCTTGACAGCGAGCGTATGACTGCGTAGACATGATAGCGCAGTCATACGGGGCTGTGGCCGGCGATGAGGGTGCTATGACGCGACTGGCGAGGCCGGGTGGAAGTCCTTTGACGCCGCGCAGCGTGGACGTCGCGCGGTTGGCCGGCGTCTCCCAGAAGACGGTGTCCAGGGTCCTCAACGACGAGCCGTATGTCTCGCCCGACCTGCGCCGGCGGGTCCTGGACGCCGCCGAGGAGCTCGGCTACCGGCGCAACCAGGCGGCTCGGGCGCTGGCCTCCGGGCGGACCCGGTCGATCGGCGTGGTGACGCTGGGCAGTGCCTTGTACGGGCCGGCGTCGTGGCTCGTGGGCATCGAGCGGGCGGTCCGGGAGAGGGGCTACACGCTGCGGGTGGCCGCCACGATCGAGGGCGACCCGGGCGGCATCGCGGGCGCCCTGGCGTCGCTGCTGGACCAGGGCGTGGACGGGGTCGTCATCTCCGAGCCGATCGACGAGGGCGTCGGCCTGATCAGCGTCGACGTGCCGGTCCTGGTCCTCGGCGCGCCGCCCAACTTCGCCGCGCCGCAGGTGGTGACCGCCAGGGTCGGCGCGGGCCGGTTCGCGCGGGCCGCGACCGAGCACCTGCTGGGATTGGGGCATGAGACCGTCCATCACCTGGCTGGCCCGCAGCGGTGGTACTCGGCACGGGACCGTCTCGCCGGCTGGCGCGAGGCGCTGCGAGCCCACGGTGCGGACGAGCCGCCGGTCGTCGAGGGCGACTGGTCGGCCGCGTCCGGCTACGCGGCGGGCCGGGAACTGGCCGGCGACGGCACCGTGACCGCGGTGTTCGCCGCGAACGACGACATGGCGATCGGTCTCATCCGCGCGCAGCTCGAGGCCGGGCGCCGGGTGCCCGAGGACATCAGCGTCGTCGGGTTCGACGACATCCCGGTCGCCGCCTACGTCACTCCTCCGCTCACCACCGTGCGGCAGCCGTTCGACGAGGTCACGCGGCGAGGCCTCGCGCGGCTGGTACAGGTCATCGAGAAGCCGGACGTCGAGCTTCCACCGGCGGCCGACCAACCGGTCGAGCTCGTCGTCCGCGCCTCGACGGCGCCACCACCGCCCCGGCCGATCCCGGGACGTGACCGCCGAGCGATCCCCGAGGCCCACGGTGGCCCGCACGGTCAGCCCGCCGGCAGCGAAGTCCCACACACCCAGCCCTGACCAGCGTCGATCTGTCCAACTACGGCGGCACGTCACCCCCGATCACGCGTCAGCGTTCTCAGCATCGGTGAGGGCACTCCTCCGCCCCGCCTCGGGGGTGATGCCGCCCGGTGGTGCCGGCGTGGCTATTGACCTGTTGATTCGAGCCGGTCCTGCTCACCTGCGTCGGCCTCGCCGGTTGAACACGGCGGCGACGGCGAGCAGCACGTCGCTCAGGGCGGACATCCCCACCAAGGCGGCCGCTTACGCATGGGAACTGGGGCTCCCCGAGATCCGGCCCGCTGCTCGGCTCTACCGCGCGCTGCTTTCGGTGGGCCGGGATCGACCGGACACGGAGAAGCCCATGACGCCGTCCGCCGCCGCCTTGGCCTCGTGGCTACCGGAGGACTGCCGTCGGGCGGCGGCGGACACCTTGGTCGCGGGGCGGCGAATCGCACAGGAATGGGTGGGGTACCGCTACCTTCAGCAGAATGACGACTGGCTGATCGACCTCGGAGGAAAGTCGGCATCTGATGCGCCTGGTGGTGACCCTTTGTGACGGGTTCCGGAACGAGTGTTTTCACTGGATGAAAACTGGGGTGGGAAGTTCCCCACTCTTGCGAAGAGGCCTCAAACCCCTGCTAAGCTGGGCTTATGAGCCACTCCCCTTCGAGAGGAGTGGGAAATTCCCCACAGGTGCGTGTTCGGGCAAACTTCTCGGACACCAGCACTATTCACATAGCCCACTGGCTTGATCATGACATCAGCCACGTGGGCTTTGTCTTTGTAGTGAACTTGCAGGTCAAGGGCACTGTAGAGGTTCGCGAGGCTCTCCACCTTCGCACCGTTGAGCGCCGCTCCGACGTCACCGAGCGAGTCGATCATGGCGTGCACCTCAGCCGCCGTGAGCGCCGTAGGCGCGGGCGCACCCTCCAACTCAGCCTTCGCCGCCGCCCGCGCCGCCTGCGCTGCGTTCATCGGCTCGACCAGCGCCAACGGGTCGATACCGGCCTTGATCGCTGCCTGATACCGACTCAGTTCCTGTTCCGCCTTGGCAAGCCGCTTCCGGGCCGCTTCAATGTTCGTGGGGGTCTCAGTCCCCTGTGACGCAACCAACGCGGCCACGGTCCGGTCCACATTCTTCGGGTCGAACAGACTGCCGAGCCACTTGTTCACCGCGTCTTGGAGCACGTCTTCCCGAAGGTAGATCGTCGGCGGATGCGTGCCGAGCGCCAGCGAACCGTTCGGAAGGGTTCGTGCCGGGCAGCGGTAGTACATGCCGCGCACACGCGGACTGGCTTCCATCTTCCGCTCGCACACCGTGCACCGTGATTGCGTATCGTGCCACGCTCGACGTGCCCCGCGAACCGGCCCTCTACCCCAGCCGACTGCTGCGCGCCGAACGCCGCCGATGCGGCACCCGCAAGGGAGCCAGGGCGCTGACCTGCTCTCGCCACGCGGTGCTGGTCCTGCGCTGGTCCCGCCAGAACACCGACATCACTGCGCTGGCCCGCGACCACGGCATCTCTCGCGCCACCGGATACCGCTACCTCGACGAGGTCACACCGCGCTCGCCGAGCAGGCACCGGACCTGCACGACGCCCTGGAGCGGGCCAAGGATGAGGGCGCAGCGCACGTCATCCTCGAATGGACAGCCGCACTAGCAACGCCTTGCTGCGCGGCCTGCGCTGCCTGGGCGAACGAGCGTAACGGTGAAGCGCCGCTGCGCTTACCCGCTGAACAAGACCACCTGCCGGCGGGTCGCGCCGATGCACAAGCCCGCGCGTCGAAAGGCTACAGGTAGCCGCACTGCCTATAGTGCGGCTACCTGTAGGTCAAGCGGTCAGACTCGGCAGGGGCTGCCGCCTGGGTGGCCTGGCAGCGCTTCGATGTTGGCCTTTGCCTCGCCGATCACCACGTCGGTCAGCAGGGTGTCGAGTACCAGTGCCTGCTGCACCACGCTGGTGCCCGTGGTCGTCGTGCTGTTCAGTCTCAGCGAGCCGATGACCAGTGGGATGGTCAGCGGTGCGCTGCCGACGGTTATCGGTACGCCGTTGATCGACAGGCTTGCGATGTGCGACGAACCCGTGAACTGTTCCGTCCCGTCGGGACCGCAGGTCACCGCCGCGTTCGACTGGATGACGCCCACCTCGATGGTCACCAGCAGGCTGGAGATCCGGGTGTAGTCGACCCGCGCCGACGCCACGGCGCCGTCACCGGGTTTCGGTGGGGTGCCGGCGAGCACGTTCGGGGTCTGGTCGGTGCGGGCGGTCAGGGCGTTGGCTCGGACGTTCAGGATGCCCGAGTTCAGGTTGACGTTTGCGACCTCCTTGAAGTCGTCCGCGCAGGGCACGTCCGGCGGGTTGGCGCGGGCGATGATGATTCCCGCCAAATTCAGCGCAGTGGCCTGGCAGGAGAACACGCCGGTCCGCTTGGACGTCTTGATCCGCAGGTCCGACAGCACCGGGCTGGCGCCGTTGGGTGCAGCCGTGAGCGTGGCCCGCACCTCGATGTACCGGCCGGTCTTGGCGAACTTCACGCCGTTGGACACCGGCGTGAACGCCTCGCCGGCCAGGCCCGCCTCGGTGTCGGAGGTGCGCGCCTCCACCACGATGGACGTGCCCGGCGGGACGCTCCCCTGCGCCTCGGTGTTCCAGGTGACGGTGCCCCAGGTCTGGCCCGCGACGCCGCCGTCCTGCACGACCGACCACGTGCCGACCGGGGCGGTGATCTCGCCCAGGACGGAGCCGGTCATGTCGCTGTAGTTGTACGGTCCCGCGCCCTCGCCCAGGTCCACGGTCAGGTCGACCGCGCCTACCGGGAACCCGCCGCCGCCCACCGGACCGGCGGTCGGATCGATGCGCATGGCGTTGTTGGTGGTGATGTTGGTGACCCACACCTTGCCGTTGCTGTCCACCGCGACACCGGTCGGGCCGGTGCCGCCGGGCAGCGTCACGTTGCCGACGTAGGTGCCGTCGGTGCGCAGGTGGCCGACCGTGGTCGCGCCGAAGAGCGCGTGCGCGACCCAGACGTTGCCGTCCTTGTCGACCGCGACGCCCTGCGCGTTCGCGTTGCCGTGCGGGAAGGTGCCGAGCACGGTGCCGTCGGGCGCGAGCTTGACGACCTGGTTGCCGCTCACCTTGGTGTGCCAGATGTGCCCGGTGTTCGGGTCGAGGCCGAGACCGTAGTCGCCGTGCGTGGTGTCCAGGCACGCGCCCGACGCGGAACCGGGCTCGTAGCGCAGCAGGTTGGCGCCGAAGCGCGCCGACCACAGCGTGCCCGCCTGGTCGACCAGACCGCCGTAACCGCCGCAGCCCAGGCTGAACGGCGCACCCAGGGAGGAGCCGTCGGTGCCGGAGATCTTCTCGTGCTGGGTGTTGGAACCACCGGTCCACAGGTCGTTGTTGGCGTCCACCGCGACCGTGCGGGTGTTGGTGCCGGCGACCCGGCTGTAGGTGATGATGCACTCGTCGGCCGCCGTGGTGACGCCGCCGTTGTCGTCCGCGCCGCCCGCGTTGGTCCACGCGCGGATGTCGCCCAGGCCGCGCGAGGTGGCGTACAGGCCGTCACCGTTGCGGTCGCGGCAGGTGTTGTACGCGAACGGACCCTTGAGGTAGTCGCCGGCGGGGTTGGCGGAGCCGTCGGCGTTCGCCCGCGTGCCGCCCAGGATGACGCCGACGCGGGTCACGGAACCCTTGCCGCCGGTCGACTCGTCCCGGTTGGACAGCCACGTGTTGCCGAGCTTGTCCACCGTGGTGCGGGACGGGTTGCGGCCCCGCCCGTCGGGCGCGGACCGCCACTCGCCGACGATCGCGCCGGTGTCGACGTCGATGCGGACCATCGTGCCGCGCGCGGACGCGGCCACGTTGACGAACGGGAAGAACGCCGTCTCCCGGTCGAGTTGGAGCTGGTTGTTGTTCGGGGCGTCGTGGTTGACGTCCTGGAGCACGCCCTGGTCGAAATCGGCGTCGAGCGTGTAGAGCACGTCGGAGCCCGGCACGGGCGCCGCCGAGGCGGTGCCCGCGGGTAGGGCCACCAGCGCGGCGGGGAGCGCGAACACGCCCGCCGCCAGGGCCGCCAGTGATCTTCGGGGTTGGTGCATGGGGATCTGCCCTTCGTGGGGAGAAGCAGGTCTCGGGCATTTCCGTCACGTGACAACCGCATGTCGGGCCACCTCGTGAACCTGTTACCAGGGCGGGGTATGTGAGTGTTTCTCCGCCGCCGAAATCGGGTTCCGAATTCATCCGACGGCTTCGGGTCGTGAGGCTCGCGGACCAGTCCGCCGCCTCCGCGCGGTGGTCGCGCCCGGCGTGTCGGCATCCGGGCGGCCCAGCGGTTGGGCCGTTCCGGTCGATCCGGGGCGAAGTTGACCGGGCCGGGGTTTCGCCACCTTTGCGCCATTGGGCGGACACCGGGAATTCGCCCCGTTCACCGAATGGACCACGAGCGGCCGGGCCGGCTCGACAACCGCGCGGGGCGGCACAGATCCTCCGCCGGCCCGGAACGCGTTTCCCCCACGACCGGTTTCCCCTTGCCCGCGGGGAAGGTCCGACCCCTGTGACGAAACCCCTGCGGCCGGCCGGCGTCGTCGCCACCGCCCTGGCACTGCTCGCCGCCTGCGGCACCCCGCCGCTCAAGGACGCCGCGAGCACGTCCTCCGCCGCCACCGCCGCGTCCGCCGCCGACCTCGGCGGTTTCGACAAGCTCGTCGAGGCGGCGAAGAAGGAGGGCAAGCTCAACGTCATCGCGCTGCCCCCGGACTGGGCCAACTACGGCGAGATCATCAAGGCCTTCGAGGCCGAGTACGGCATCAAGGTCGACTCCGCGCAGCCCGACGCCTCCAGCCAGGAGGAGATCAACGCCGCCAACCAGCTCAAGGGCGGCGACCGCGCGCCGGACGTCTTCGACCTGGGCCTGAACGTCGCCAATGGCCGGCCGAAGGATTCCTCCACAAGATCCGCCGCGGCACCAACGCCCTCACCGACGCCTGGCAACCACGCACGGAAGACTTGACGGCCACGGCAACTCCCCAACTACGCGGCCTTGGGGCAAGGCCCTGGACAGGGTCGGGCGTCGGGTTGTCGGCCCGGGCCCGACCCTGTGTTGGTTCAGCTCTTGCCGGTGAGGCGCCAGACCTGGTTCTTCTTGGTGGCCAGGGCACTGGCGGAGTCACAGGTCCACTGGTGGACCAGTGCTCCGACGGCGGTGGAGATACCGTTGACGTCCACGCACTTGCCGCTGTGCACCGCGACGAGCTGGTAGTCGTTGGCGGCGACCTGCCGCAGCGTGAACTGCTGGTTCGTGCCGCCGTGGCAGGTCCACTGGTGGACCGCCGCGCCGTCGGCGGTGGAGCCGCCGCGGATGTCGAGGCACTTGCCGCTGTAGCGGTTCACCACGGAGTAGGTGTCCGCCACCCCTGGCACCGGGCGGAAGTCGAACCGCTGTTCCTCACCGGTGCCGCAGGTGTACTGCCGGTACTGAGTGCCGTCGGCGGCGCTCCGGTCGGGGTCGTCCAGGCAGTACCCGCTGTGCTGGGCGACGGCGGTTGACGAGAAGGTGGACTGGCCGGTGGTGAACTGCCACCAGTCCATGTTGAACAGGTACCCGCTGCCACCGGCGAAGCGCAGGTACAGATCGTGGGTCCCGGTCGCACCGGTAACAGGGCACGAGACCGTGCTCCAGGTCTGCCAGCCTCCGGTGCCCGACACGGTGCATGTCCCGACCGTTGGCCCAGTAGCACTGTCCAGGTGCAGCTCAACCCGGCCGCCGCTGGTGCTCGAGGCCACCCTGGCGGTGAACGAGCCTGCACCGGCGCCGAATGCCACGCCCTTGATCTTGATGTGATCGCCGTTCTCGATCCAGCTGATGTTCATCCCGCCCTCGCTGGAGGGTTCGGTTTCGATGCCGCTGCCCCACGCGATGGTCTCGGCTTCCTGGCGGACATAAGGATTGAGCGTGCCGGCCTGCGGCACCCCGGTCGTCGTCATGTTGATCGTTGGAATGGTGCCGTCGGCGTTGTAGCTGAACTTCTCCACCGCGACCGACCGTGTGAAGGTCGGCGTTGAGCCGCACGTACCACAGATTCGGGTTGCCCCAGTACATGTAGGCCTGACCGTCGTCGTCGATGAAGACCGTCGGATCGAACTCGCCGTTCTCCACCAGCGGGCGGCCGATCGCGTCGCGGAAGGGGCCGGTGGGGCTGTCGGCCACCGCCACCCCGATGGCCATTCCGCCTCCACGGCGACGGACGGGGACGTACCAGTAGAACTTTCCGTTGCGGGCGATCGCCTGACCCGCCCACGCGTCGGCGTCGGCCCAGGAGAAGGTGGCCAGGTTCATCGGCGAGCCGTGGTCGGTCCAGTTGACCATGTCCTCGGAGGACCAGACCCGCCATTCCTTCATGACGAAGGTGGTCGAGCCGTCCTCGTCGTGCCCCGTGTAGAGGTACACCCGGCCGTTGTGCACCATCGGTGCCGGGTCGGCGGTGTAGATGTGCTGCACGATCGGGTTGTCGGCCCTGGCCACCGCGGGCAGGAGTGCCAGCGCGCACAGGACGGCGACGAGCAGAGCGCCCGCGCGTCGAAGTGTCGCCGAGGACGACAGCGTCGATCTCATGAGGAACGCAGCCATTGCATTTCTCCTAGTCGTTGAGGACCTGGCGGGCCGAGGTCGCCAAGTGGCCGTAGTGTGGCAGCAGATGTTCACGCTCACAAAAAGGATGTCAGTGTCGGAGAGTGTGTCGTCACCGAACTGACTCAGCCCGCGTTTCCTGGACATAGCCCGCGATCCTGCTCACCTGACTGCATCGGACGACATTGGCTGAGGTAGTTCGGTTCGGCTCGAAGTGAACGCTCACATCGGCGAAACGGCGGGCGGCACCTGGCGGCGGGCTCGGCCTCGCACCGAGCCCGCCCGCTCATGCTCCACCCGTTCCTGATCGCTCGCTGTGACGCTCGCCCGGTTCGGCGTACGTCGTCGTCCTCGACGTCGGGAACACCGGAGTCCGACCGGTGTCACGCCACCGGCTAGCCCGTGTTTCAGACAAGGCGTATCGAGATGTTGATGGCGGCGATGTGGACGGTGGCCCGGTAGCGGACGGCGAGCTTCTCCTCGCACACCCGCACCGGCGCTGGAACGGAGCCTGTATCGATGCCGCCCGGCTGCACGCCGAGATCCGCGACCTCGGGTTTCGCGGCAGCCAACACGGCGTCCGCCATTGCCTGCAACCGTTACGCGCCTCGGGGAGGGCTCGCGCCAGCCAGACGTGGATGTTCGGGTTGGGCTTGGCGAAGGCGCCGCCCACCGGGATGTCGGGCGCCAGGACCACCCAGGTGCCGTTGGCCAGGCGGTGCGGGAACGGGTCCCGGATGCCCTTGGTTCCCTCGGTCGGCGTCAAGATGGCGTTGATGTCGTTGAGCGGTGTCCATTCCAGACCGTCGTTGCTGACGGCGAAGTGAACGGCGTTGACGTTGCCGGACCCGTTCAACGACTCCTTGAAGCAGCCCATCACGTAAGCGGCGTCAACCGCTTGGCCTGCGCCGGTGCCGGGACCGCCGTTCCAACCGTGAGCCCCACTGCGAGGGCCGCGTCCGGGTCGAGCAGCGCGGTCCACAGGTGGTCGGCGGTACCGTTGTCGGCCCACTGGAGCACGCGGGCGTTGTCGGCTGTGGACATCCCGTCCACGCCCAGGACCTTGTTGCTGTCGAGGTTGCGCAGTCGGACCGCGGTGCCGTCGGACACCAGCTGCCAGTTGTGGTCGGCGGTGCCGTTGTCACCCCATTGCAGGGCGTCCGCGCCGTCGGCGGTGGACATGTTCCGGATACCGAGCACCATGCCGCCGGCGGCGTTGAACAACCGGTAGCCCGCGGTGGAGCTGTTCCAGTTCTTCCGCAGCACGGAGGACAACGCCCGGGGCAATTGGATCTTCGGGCCGATTGCGGTCTGACCCGCCTGTCGACACGGCCCAATGGACCCCTGCGAGGGGGGTGGGACGGCGGCGGTGCGCGGGTCGTGCGCACCGCCGCCCTTCGGTCAGGGGTTGACCTCCCAGTGGAAGTGGGTGGTGTGGCCGCCGTACGGCCGGATCACGGACGTGGCCGCGCGGCCGTCGTTCAGGGTGACGTTGGCGATGGCCTGGGCGAACGTGCCGCCCGCCGCGTAGGTCACGTACACCGTGCGGATGCGTGTGCCGTGCGTGTTGAGCTGTCCGATGATCGTCGCGGCGGTGGCGGCGTTCCGGTTGTTGTAGCCGGCGAACCAGCCGTCGGCGCTGGTGCCCGACTGGTGCGAGCTGTGCGGCGCGAACGGTCCGCCGTTCATGTTGGAGAAGTCGCCCCAGGTCAGGCCGGCGCCGTCGATGAAGGACTTCACCGTGGGCCGCGCCCAGTCGTCGCCACCGACCCCGGTGTCGCGCTCGCCGTAGCGGTTGCCGCCGTCGAAGCGCACCAACTTGGTCACCGCCCCGACGGTGCGTTCCGCGGTCTCCCCGCTGGACGACCGGGCTCGCACGCGCAACGACAGCTGCCCGTTGGTGGTCTGGTTGATCCCGGCCAGCTGCGCGGCGGGCACCTCGAACAGCAACTGGTTCGCGGTGACCTGGTTCTGCTCGTCGTCGCCGAACGCGGTGATCAGGGTCGGCCGGACGGCGGCGGCGAGGGTGCCGCGCACGGTCGTGCCGCCCTCGACCACCTCCAGGGTCAGCTCGGTCAGCGAGTCCTCCTTGGGACCCTGCACGGTGATCGTGCCGTGCACGCGGGTCTGCCCGCCGAAGTAGGTGTGGCCGGACGCGCTGAGGTAGGTCAACGGCTGGTTGTCGATGTCGCGCAGCTGCACCTGGCTGACGGTGAGCTTCTTCTTCTTGACCACGTCCACGACGACGCGGGAGTCGAACAGCCCGTCGGCGACGTTGGCCACGGCGAGGTCGACCCGGAGGGTGTCGCCCTGCGGGTTCACCGCGAGCTCGGACTCGCGCCACCCGGTCGCGCCGCCGGCGTCGAACGCGGCCAGGCCCAGGCCGTTCATGCTGTTGCCGTCGCTGACCACGCCGCCCGCCTGGGTGCTGCGCAGCGCCACGTTGTAGAAGTCGTTGAACTCGCTGCCGAACCAGCCGCCGGGCACCTCGCTGGTGATGAACCGGTACCGCACGATGACGCTCTTGACGCCCGCCTCGACGGCGAAGGTCCGGGAGATCGACTGCTGGCCCTCACCCGCGGTGTCCAGCGCGAGGTCGAGGTCGGCGGCCTCGGCGGTGACGTCGGCGGGTGCGAGGGCGGCGGCGGCCTGGGCCGAGCCCTCCGCGGTGCGCGCGGCCTTGCCGGACGCGGCGGCGAGCGCGAACGGCGGGTCCTCCACGTGCGGGATGATCGACACCGGGGCGGAGCCGACCTCCCAGCCGTCGGCGCCGTGCGCGAAGTCGTTGTTGTCCACCGCGCTGGGCGTGCCGGTGCCGAGCAGGCGCAGCACCACGGTGCCGTCGAACACGCTGGACGGCCGGGTGGCGAACCGGTTGCCCGAGGCCTGCGCGATCACGTTGTAGGACCGGTTGGGCAGGTTGGTGAACGCGCCCGCGCCCGCCGTGTCGGTGACCAGGGACGCCGTGACGGTCGGGTCGTCGGACAGCTTCGCCACCACCGACGCGCCGGCGACGGGTGCGCCCGCCTCGTCCAGCACCACGACCGGCACGGTGTACGAGCCGACCCACAGCACGAACCGGGCGTCGATCGCGTACCCGTGGATGTCGCGCGCGGACAGCGCCACCTCGTGCCGCCCGGCGGTGAGCCCACCGGCGATGGTGACGCTGTTCTCGGTCGTGGCCAGCGCGGTGAACGGCAGCGGGAGGCCGTTGTCGTACACCACGACCGAGTCGGCCGTCCGGTCGAGCGTCGGGCAGCTCAACCGGAACGTGACCGGCGCGCCCACGGCGGTGAAGCCCTTCTCACTCGCCCCTTCGAGCACGGCGACGGCCTCGGAGACGTACTCGGGCTCCTCCACAGGCTCGGTGCTCGCGGGGACCTCCTGGATCGGTGGCGGCGCGGCGCACGGCACGCCGTCCTCGCACGAGCCCAGCCGGTCGCCGTGCTTGACGTGCGCCTCGGCGGCGGGCGCGGGCAGAGTCAGGGTCTTCTCGGCCGGCGTGCCCGGCGCGTGGCACAGCGTGACGGGGGCGGGTGGACCGGCGTCGGCGAAGGGGACGCCGCCGACCGCGGCGACGAGCAGGAGCACGACCAACGTGGTGAACCGTCTCATGGCTCTCCTGACGGAGTGGGTGAGCCGCGCGTCCGGTAAGGGCACGGCTGACCTTCTTCTCGCTCCGCGCATCCGGTTTCATTACGCCGCGCAAAAATAGGGTTGGGAGGTGGAACCCGTTACGCCACAAGGATTTACCCGCGCGGGTGAGCCCGGACGGCGGCACGGGACCGGGTCGTCGCCCGGCTGCCCCAGAGCAGGTGCTGCGGTAGAGCGCCGGTCCAGCGGCGGAAACGCGGTCATCACAGTCCCAGGTGTCGGGGCCGCCATTGCCGGCGATGTAGGTCGTGTAGCGGTAGTGGCGGATGTACTTCGTCGGGGAGCCGACGGGCTGGAAGGAGGTTCCCTCTCGGTGGCTTCCAAGGGGTAGCCGGAGGTCATGACGCCTTCGTAGAAGGTGTCGGCGCCACAGCGGGTCAGCTGGTCACACGGAAGGTGGCGTTGTACGACTGGAGCCGCTGTGCGGGGGTTTGGGCCAGCGGGCGAGTGCGCGGCTCTCCTCGGCGGCGGTCAGGTTGAGGATTGAGCCGTGGCGCTTGCGCGCGGTGCCGAGGCTGTAGTCCGAGTGCCTCTGGAAGTTCTGCGTGCTGCCCAAGTTGGTGGAGGTGAGCGGCAGGTAGCCCACGCCGCCGGCGTTGTCCAGCCACAGCGCCCATTCCGCGCGATCGTTGAACCGCGTCCACATCGGACCCTCGACCTCCCGCGGGGTGAGCCCCAGGTGGGACAGGTTGCCGATGGTGGTCCAGGACCCGAGGACCGTTGCTTCCGGATGCCGTTGACAGTGGAGTTGGTCGCCCAGTAGAGGACGTGGTCGCCGGAAACCGGGTCGTGGATCGCTTCGGGTGCCCAGGCGTTGCCCGCGTCGCCGGGGATGCCGCCCGCGACGTCGAGCAGGCGCGGAGCGGACCAGCGCGGGGTCGCGCACCCCGCGCTCGCCGACGGTGGACAGCAGCACGGGCGCGCCGTTGTTCAGCTCGGTCCAGTGCAGGCCGTCGCGGCTGTGGGTGAAGTAGATCTGCTCGCCGGTCGGGTGCTCGCCGGTGAAGTGCGCCATGAGGTAGCCGGTGAACGGTTCCAGCGCCTCGGCCCTGCGTTCGGTCGTGACCGACCTGGAGGTGAACAGCAGGGCCACTGCGACGGCTACCGCGCCGACCCTCTTCAGTGCTCGTGTCACGGACGATCTCCCTTTGCGGATCACGGCTGGGGCACTGGCCTGGTGACGGGTTCGCGCACGGCGCGGTCGGGGCTGGCGCGGTTCCACACCTTGTGGCCGGTGTAGCGCGGGTTGCCCGGGATCTCCGCCACGGTGCGCAGCGACCAGCCCGGATCGACACGACGCGCGTCGTGTCCCGGGGTCGCGCCCGCCTGTCGTGCGCCTCCGCTGTGGGTCCGTCGTCGCCGGCCCGGCCTGGACGTTGCCGTCGGTGCTGAGGATTTCATCAGAACTTCTTGACTGATGACGCTAGCGTAACTGATGATGTCATCAGTAACTGGAAGGAGCGGCCCGTGATCGACCACCACGACCCGCACACCGGCCTGCACAGCGAGCACGGCGGGCTCGCCGGGGAGCACCCCGGGCGGGCGGCGAACCCGGTGATCAAGGTGCACGACCTGGCCTGGTTGGAGTTCGTCAAACCCGATCTGGAGCGCGCGGAGGTGTTCGCCGGCGCGTTCGGGTTCACCGCGGTGCTGCGCACCGAGCACGAACTGCACCTGCGCGGCGCCGACCGCGGCTCGGCGTGCGTGATCATCCGCAAGGGCGCCCGGTCGACGTTCCTCGGCCCGGCGTTCCGGGCGGCCGACCCGAGCGACGTCCTGCGGCTGGCCGAGGCGACCGGGCACCGGGTGGAGAAGCTGCCGGAGAGCCTGGGCGGGATCACCGTCGACCTCGCCGACCCGAGCGGCCTGCGGGTGCGGGTGGTCGCGGGAACCGACGAACTGCCCGCGTTGCCGCCGCAGATCCCGCACACGCTCAACTTCGGCCACGACACCCCGCGCACCAACGCCACCCAGCGCCCGCCGCGTGAGCCTGCGCGGGTGCAGCGACTCGGGCACGTCGTGCTCCAGACGACGAGGTACCGCCAGGTCCTGGACTGGTACCTGGAGCACCTCGGCCTGATCGTCAGCGACTTCCTCTACTACCCGGGGCAGCGCGAGCGTGGCCCGGTGATGAGCTTCATCCGGTGTGACCGGGGCTCGACACCGGCCGACCACCACACGCTGGCGCTCACGCTCGGCCCGGTGGACCGGTACGTGCACTCGGCCTACCAGGTCGCCGACCTGGACGCCCTGGCCGCGGGCGGAGAGTACCTGCGCGACAACGGTTACCGCCGGTCGTGGGGCATCGGCCGGCACATCCAGGGCAGCCAGATCTTCGACTACTGGCGCGACCCGGACGGGTTCCTGGTCGAGCACTTCAGCGACGGTGACCTGTTCGACTGCACGCTCGAACCGGGTTGGGCGCCGATGAGCGCCTCCGGTCTGGCCCAGTGGGGGCCGCCCGCCACCGCCGACTTCCTCGGCGTCAAGCCGGGCCGGGAGTCGTTGCGCGAGCTGCGCGGGCTGCTGTCCGCGCTGCGCGAGGACAACGAGTTCGACCTGGGTCGCCTGGCGGGGCTGCTGAAGGTCGCCCGCACGTGAGCACTGCCGCCCCGAACACCGTGAGTTCCAGGGAGAACCGTTGAGCACCTCGATCCTGCGCACCGCCGACGCCTGGTACGTCGCCACCGGCGGCGGGGCCGCGAAGATCACCACCGCCGCCACGACCACCGCCGAGCTGCTGGCCGATCGGCAGGCGATCGCCGCCGCCGCGGGCGGGCCGACCGAGCGCGTCGAGGACCTGGCGCTGGTCTCGCCGGTCACCGCGCCCTGCCGGGTGGTCGCCCAGATGACCAACTTCGCCTCGCACGTGACCGACGCGGGGATGGACCCGAAGACCGTGCCGCTGACGTTCTTCCGCAAGGCGTCCGGGTCGATCAGCGGACCGCACGACGACGTGGTCAAGCCGGCGCACGTGACGCTGCTCGACTACGAGGTCGAGATCGGCCTGGTGATCGGCCGAACCATCCCGGTGGGCACCACCATCGACCACCTGCACGAGCACGTGGCGGGCCTGGTGGTCACCAACGACGTGTCCGCGCGCGACATCCAGCTGCCGCAGACCCAGTTCTACGAGGCCAAGTCCTACCCGAGCTTCACCCCGGTCGGACCCGTGCTCGTCCTCCTCGACGCCGACGAGCTCAAGCGGTTCGACGACCTGCGGTTGACGCTGTCGGTCAACGGCGAGCCCCGCCAGGACGCGGTCGTCGGCACGGACATGATCTACCGGCCGCCGGCGGCGCTGCGGGCGCTGACCCGCTTCCAGCGGCTGGACCCCGGCGACCTGGTGCTGACCGGCACCCCGGCCGGTACCGCGCTGTCCGCGCCGCCCAAGGCCGTGGAGAAGATCGCCGCGCTGCTGCCTGCGGCGGTGAAGTGGAAGTTGTTCTTCAAGGGGCAGGCGAAGAACCCGAAGTACCTGGCCGACGGCGACGTCGTCGAAGCCCGCGTGGCCACCGACGACGGCGCGATCGACCTCGGCACCCAGCGCACGACGGTGAGGTACGCGCGATGACCGACGACCTGCTGTGGCCGCACTACGCCGGCCCCGCCGACCTGGCGGCGATCGAGGCCGTGCCGCTGGCCGACCGGGGGCTGCCGGAGTCGACCTACGCGCTGCTGGCCCGCGCGGCCGAGCGGTGGCCGCAGCGCACGGCGGTCAGCGTGCTGCCCGAGGCCGCCCGGTGGCGCGAGCCGGTCGACCGGACGTTCGCCGACCTGCTCGCCGACGTCCACCGCTATGCGAACCTGTTGCACGACCTGGGCGTTCGGCGCGGTGACGCGGTGGCGCTGATGTCCCCGAACTGCGCGGACCTGGTGCCCGCGACCCTGGCCGCGCAGCTGGCCGGGATCGCCGCCCCGCTCAACGGCAACCTCTCCCACGGGCACCTCGCCGAACTGCTGCGCCTGTCCGGCGCGCGCGTCCTGATCACCGCCGGACCGGAACTGGCGCCACAGGTCTGGGAGACCGCCCAGTCGCTCAAAGGCGAACTCGACGCGATCCTGGTGCTGCGCCCGACCGGAGCCGCCGGCGCCCCGGCCGCGCTGCCCGCCCTCGACGGCGTGCGCGTGGGCTACCTCGACGACCTCGCCGCCGACCGTGACCCGCACGCCTTCGCCGGACAGCCGCCGCTGTCGTCGGACCTGGCCGCGCTGTTCCACACCGGCGGCACCACCGGTTCGCCGAAGCTGGCCGCGCACACGCACGCCAACGAGGTCGCCGACGCGTGGATGATCGCCATCGACTCGCTGTTCGACGCCGACTCGGCCGTCTTCGCGGGCCTGCCGCTCTTCCACGTCAACGCACTCGTGGTCACCCTGCTGGCGCCGCTGTTCAAGGGGCAACGGGCGGTGTGGGCCGGTCCGCTGGGCTACCGCGAACCCGCCCTGTACGGGCAGTTCTGGCAGATCGTCGCGCACTACCGGATCACGGCGATGAGCGCCGTGCCCACCGTGTACGCGGTGCTCGCGCAGTGCCCGGTGGACGCCGACATCACCAGCCTGCGCTTCGCCCTGGTCGGCGCATCGCCGCTGCCGGCCGCGGTGCGGGAAGGCTTCCAAGCCCGCACCGGCGTCACCCTGATCGAGGGCTACGGGCTGACCGAGGCCACCTGCGCCAGCGTGCGGGGCTTCGGCGCCGGCCCGCGACCCGGGGCGGTCGGCCAGCGGATGCCGTACCAGCGGGTGAAGGTCGTCGAGCCGGGCACCTGGGAGGAACTGCCGCCCGGCGCGACCGGTGTGCTGGCCATCAGCGGACCGACCGTGTTCCCCGGCTACGTCGTCGCCCACGACGACCGCGGGCACGTCGTGGACGGCTTGGGCAAGCTGGTCGACGGCTGGCTGGACACCGGCGACCTCGCCCGCGTGGACCCCGACGGGTTCGTCAGCCTGGCCGGCCGCGCCAAGGACCTCATCATCCGCGGCGGCCACAACATCGACCCCGCCGTCATCGAGGACGCGCTGCTGGCGCACCCCGCGGTGACGGCCGCCTGCGCGGTCGGCAGCCCGGACGAACACGCCGGCGAGGTCCCGGTCGCCTACGTCACCCTCGCCCCCGGGGTGGCCACGACCGAAGAGGACCTGCTGGCCTGGGCTGCCGACCGCGCGCCTGAGCGCGCCGCCGCGCCGAAGGCCGTCACGGTGCTCGACGCGCTGCCCGTGACCGACGTCGGCAAGCCCCACAAGCTCCCGCTGCGCGCCGACGCCGCCCGCCGCGCGATCGGCGCCGTGCTCGCCGGGGTCGAGGTGGACGCGGTGGTGGAGGACGGTTCGGTCGTCGTGACGGTCACGGTGCCGTCCGATGTGGACGAAGCAGCGGTGAAGGACGTGCTCGGTCGCTTCGCGATCGCCTCGCGGGTGGAGGTGCGGCTGTGATCGCGTTGGCCGTCCTGCCGGCGGCGCTGTTCCTCGTGCTCGGCACGGCGAAGCTGCTGGCGCTGCCACGCATGCGGGCGCTCGCCGCGCACGCCGGGTTCTCCGTCGCGGCCTACCGGGGCATCGGCGCCCTGGAGGTGGCGGGTGCCGCGGGACTCCTGGCCGGACCGGCGGTGCCCGTCCTCGGCGTGGCGGCGGGCGTGGGCCTGTTGCTCCTGCTCGCCGGCGCGGTGGTCGTGCACGTCCGCAAGCGGGACGGTGTCCGCGAACTCGTCCCGGCCCTGGTCTGCGCGGCCCTCGTCGCGGGCTACCTGGTGGCGCTGGGGATGGCGTCGTGAAGACCACCGTGGTGATCGTCGGCGCGGGACCCACCGGGCTGACCGCCGCGACGCTGCTCGCCCGCTACGGCGTCGACTGCGTGGTGCTGGAGCGGTGGGAGTCGGTGTACCCGCAGCCCCGCGCGGTGCACTTGGACGACGAGGTCTACCGCATCCTCGGGCGCCTCGGGCTGGCCGACGCGTTCGCCGCCGTCTCCTGGCCCTGCCACGGGCTGCGCCTGCTGGACCCGGACTTGCGCGTGCTGGCCGAGTTCCGGCGCGCCCCCGGCGCCGGCCGCCACGGCTACCCGCAGGCGACCATGTTCGACCAACCCGACCTGGAACGGCTGCTGCGCGCCGGCCTGGCCGCGACCCCCGGCGCCACCCTGCGCGGCAACACCGAGGTCACCGGCATCGCCCAGGACGGGGCCGGGGTCCGGATCGAGGTGACCGATCGGGTCACCGGCGAGCGCGACACGATCCATGCGGACTACGTGCTCGGCTGCGACGGCGCGAACAGCCTCACCAGGACGGTGATCGGCGCGAGGATGACCGACCTGCGGTTCGACCAGCGCTGGCTCGTGGTCGACATCGCCACCACCGCCGACCTCGACCACTGGGAAGGTGTGCACCAGGTCTGCGACCCCGACCGCGCCGCCACCTACATGCGCATCGGCGAGACCCGCCACCGCTGGGAGTTCCGACTGCTGCCGGGGGAGAGCGGCGAAGAGTTCCGGAACCTCGACCGGCTGCACCCGCTGATCGCGCCGTGGACCGGGGACGTCCCGGCCGACGACCTGGAAGTCGTCCGCGTCGCCGAGTACACCTTCCGCGCCCAGGTCGCCGACCGGTGGCGGGACCGGCGGGTGTTCCTGCTCGGCGACGCCGCCCACCTCACCCCGCCGTTCATCGGCCAGGGCATGGGCGCCGGGCTGCGCGACGCCGCCAACCTCGCCTGGAAACTCGCCGGCGTCCTCGACCGAACGTTGCCCGAGAGCGCGCTCGACACCTACGAGACCGAACGCAAGCCCCACGCCCGCGCCATGATCCGGCTGGCCAAGCTGGTCGGCACGGCCATGACCGGGGGCAACCGGCTGGGTGACCTGGTTCGCCGGGTGCTGGCACCGCGCCTGGCGCTGCTCCCCGGCTTCTCCGGGCACGTCCTGGACAGCGAGACACCGCCGCTGCGGCTGTCCGGTGCGCTGCCGCGGCCGGGGCGGTCGCTGGTCGGCCGGCTGTGCCCCAACGCGGTTCTCGGGGACGGGCGGCGCCTCGACGAGGTGGCCGCCGGACGCTTCGCCGTGGTCACGACGGACCGGCCCTCCGCCGCGGATCGTGCGGCCGTCGAACGGCGCGGTGCGGTGCTCGTCGTCGCCCACCCCTCCGGGGAACTGGAGCGGTGGCTGCGCGCGGGCCGGGGCCCCCGCTCCGCCGTCGTCCGCCCGGACGGCACGGTGCTCGACGTCGACCGGACCCTCGCCCGGCTGTGCCGGGGCCTGCCCCGGTTCGACAGGCGTCTCGGCACGGCCGTGGCCGGGCCGGAACGCGTCGACGACGCACGCAGGCCACCGGAGCGCCCTGTGAGTTCCAACATTGATTAATCCATCATTGTTGTGATGCAGTACCTTGGAGGTATGGCAACCCCACGACCCGGCAGCGCCGAACCCGTCAGCCGCACCGAGCGGCGCAAGGCCGCCACGCGGCAGAAGCTGATCGACGCGGCGCGACGGTTCCTGGCCGGCGACACGCACTCCACGGCGAGCATCCAGGACATCACCGACGCCGCGGACGTCGGCTTCGGCTCGTTCTACAACCACTTCTCCAGCAAGTCCGAACTCTTCGAGGCCGCCGTGTCGGAGGTCCTGGAGGAGCTCGGGCAGTTGCTCGACGAGCTGAGCAGCGCGGTCGAGGACGCGGCGGTGGCGTTCGCCCAGTCGGTCCGCTTGACCGCGCGCTTGGCGGTGGCGCGGCCGGAGACCGCGCAGGTGCTGGTGCGCCACGGGATGGCCTACATCGACGCCCGGGAAGGCCTCGCGCCGCGGGCACTGCGGGACATCGAGGCCGGCGTCGCGTCCGGCCGGTTCCGCGTCGGTGAGCCGCGGTTGGCGCTCGCGACGACCGCCGGCGCGTTGCTGGCCGTCTTGCACGTGTCGCTGGCGAACCCCGACGGCGTCACCGACGCGACGTGCGACGAGGCCGCCGAGCAGTTGCTGCGGATGCTGGGGGTGCCGCTCGACGAGGCGCACGAGATCGCGACGGCGCCGCTACCGGCCCTCGACCGGCTCTGACGGACGTGGCCCGCACCCGGGAATCGGGCGCGGGCCACGTCCGCTTTGGTGGGGATCAGGCCGGCAGTTCGTCGATGCCGGCCGGCTCGTGCTGCTCGACCCCGTTGTAGCCGTGGCGGAAACCGCTGGACTGGGCGTAGGCGCGGCGGCGGGACCGCATGATCGAGCCGAGCGGGCGGTGGGCTTCGAGGGCGTGCCACGGGTTGAACGAGAGGACGTCGTCGGCGTAGCGGCGGCGGGCGTCGCTGTAGGCATCCTGGGCCGGCAGGTGGATCGTCGCCACGACCTGGTGCGGCGACAGTTCTTCCGGCCAGAGCACGGAAGCGTCCTCCACGGGCATCCTGTCGACGTCGACGCACAGCTGGGCCCGCAGGTCGTACTCGGCGTCGTCGCGGCTGAAGAAGTCCACGACCAGGTCGCGCAGCGCGGACTCCCCGCCCTTCTTGTCGATCGGTGTGCCGGTCAGCGCGCGGACGTTCGGCGAGCGCGGTGCCGCGGACAGCTTGGCGACGTGGTCGCCGTACCGGAGCGCGGCCATCGAGTGGAACGTCTCGCCCAGGATGTGGTTGTTGGCGGCGGCCAGGGTCTCGACGCTCGGCGGGATCGGCCGCCGGACGCCTTTCAGCACGCGGGCGGCCGTGCGTGCGGCCAGACCGGCGATCTGGAGTTGCGCGTCGCTCTGGCCGGGCTGCTTCTCCAAGATCTTCTGGAGGTCGGCGTAGGCGCCGATGGTGCCGAACGGCAGCGTCGGGTGGTTGACCAGCAGGAAGTCCTGCGTGGAGAACCCGTCGTCGATCGCGCGTGCCCCGGGGACACCCAGGACCTTGATCGCGAAACCGCGCTGGACCGGGACCTGGTCGGAGCGCAGGTCGCCGGGCGCGGTGGAGAACCGGACGATCACCGGGTAGGTGCGCGGTTGCGCGAACAGGCCCTGCGCGAGGTGTTCCGGCAGGTTCGGCCGCACCCGCAGCTCACCGGCGAGGATGCCGTGGCTCTTGGCGTGGGCGTCGCGCAGGCCGTGCCGGTGTTTGGCCGCGACCTGCTCGTTGGCGTGCTGCATCGCGGCGACGACCTGGCGGGTGAGTTCTTCCTCGTTCGGGAAGGGCTTCTCCAGCTCCGGCCCGTAACGGACGTACGTGGTTGTCGACATCGGTTCTGATCTCCGGGTCAGCTGCTGAGCCAGCGGATGGCGGAGAGGCTCGGCATGAAGAAGTACTCGCCGCCCCGCAGGGTGTTGAAGCTCTGGATGCCGCGCACGCGGCGCGGAGGTGTGCCGGGCACGGTGAAGTAGGCGTCGCGGTCCTGCAACGAGATCAGCGGGTCCTTCTCCTTGCCGAGACCGACGAAGTTGCCGGAGTTGACCCACTCGCTCTGGAGGAACTCGACGTTGTCGATCGCGCGCGCCCCGAGGGCGATGAAGTCGAGCCCGCGATCCCGGCCGTCGTCGGACAGCGCGGTGGTCGGTTCGCCGAACGAGGTGCTGCGCCGGATGATCCGGCGGATGTTGACGTCGCTGAGGACTTCGAGCTTGGTGTCGCGCGGGTTCATCCGCCGGATGTGGGAACCCAACGGGGTCTTCAGCCCACGCGGGTCGTCGGCGTAGTCGAAGTCGTTGATCCGGCTCGGGTTCCCGCCCAGCGCCGGGTCGTCGCCGGTGGGCGCCAACGCCAGCGGCGCGCCGCTGCGCCAGCGGCCCACCAGCTTGGCCGCGAGCAGTTCGCGTTCCTGCTCGGTGCGCCCGTTGTCGCGCAACCACCGGTTGAACGCGGCGACGTGCGAGTGGTACTTGCGGAACACGACGTAGGTCCCGTTGCGCCCCAACACGTCCGGTGCTGGCATCGACAGCGGGTGACCGGTCTCGCTGGGGTGCCCCAGCACGAACTCACCCGCCCTGATCGGCCGTCCGTCGCCGGGCAGCGGCTCGGCTCCGCTGCCCTCGACCACCGGCTGGGAGAACCCGTCGCGGTAGCCGAACACGTTGAACCCGTTGGCCCCGAAGTCCTGGCGCGACAACAGCCGCACCCCGGTCAGCCCGCGCAACCGCTGTTCGTAGGCGGTGACCTCGGCGTGCCAGTCGTCCCGGGTCGCGGCGTAGACGGTGACGGCCAGGTGCACACCCGGGCCGCCGAACGGGGCTTCCCAGTGCTCCGGGGCGTTGGGGCCGGTGTCGCGCAGCCGGGCCGCGCGAGCGGCCATGCCGGCCCGGAAGTTGGCCGGGAACGAGTCGAGCGACGACTGCGGCACGCCGAGCGCCACGAGCCCCTGGTAGCTGATCGCCAGCGCCAGCCAGGACGGCCGGGGCTCGTCCCAGCGGGCCGCGGAGGTCACCTGCGGAGCCAAGCGCCGCAACAACTCCCTGCCGGCCGCGGGATCGGTGATCTCGATGATGGCGTGCGTGCCGAAGTAGGGCTCGGGCCGCGCGCGCAGCACCGTCGCCTGGATGTCGTCCAGGTCGAGCGTCGGACGCCTCCTCAGGCGTCGGAAGACGTCCACGGCCGTCAGTTGAGGTCGCCGAGGAACTTCTGCACCGCGGCGTCGAGCCGCTTGAGGCGGTTGGCCTCCGCGACGGTGACGTTCGGGTGCGACACGAACCACGCCTCCGCCGGGATCTGGTACTTGACGATGAAGTCCTTCACGTCCGGCGACGTGATGCCCGGCCAGCCCTCGACGTTGCTGAACAGGTAGTCCATGAAGTCCGGGATCTTGGTGGCGAAGTCGTCGATGTAGGGGTCCCACTCGCCGTCGTACGCGGTCGCGAACAGCAGCTTCGTGTCGTTGTCGAG
Organism: Saccharothrix sp. CCNWYY140; assembly: GCF_037401995.1. Taxonomy (NCBI): domain Bacteria; kingdom Bacillati; phylum Actinomycetota; class Actinomycetes; order Pseudonocardiales; family Pseudonocardiaceae; genus Saccharothrix; species Saccharothrix sp. CCNWYY140. Next base: position 61,324 of record NZ_JBBEGC010000006.1, on the reverse strand, counting down.
GAACACGAACCGCATGTTGTGCAGCGTGCCGACCTGGCCCGCGCCCGAGAGGTTGCCGCTGACCAGCCGGAAGAACTTCCGCAGCCGCTCGGCGCCGTTCGGCTTCAACGGCATGATGACCGTCAGCTCCGACACCTCGCCGCTCTGCGCGCCGACCCGGCCCGCGGTGGTCACGGCGTGCTCGGCGATCTCGTCCTTGTCCGCCAGGAACTCCGCGATCCGCAGCTTCAGCGCGATCTTGGCATCGGTGAGCACGTTGTCGACCTTCTCGCGCACCGCCACGGGCAACTTCTCGAACTTCGTCTGCATCTCCTGCGCCGTCATCAGGCACCTCCTCCATTTGGGCGACCGAGTGGACCCCGATCGGCTCGACACTCTCATCATAAGTGATGATGTCATCAGGCATGTCGTACTGCAAGGTGACGGCCGTTACCGGCGGTGGATACTCCGTAACGATCGATCACGCTCGGTAGCAGCGGCATGGTCGAGCCCGGCCCAGGGCTGAAGCGCGACGGGCAGCTCGCCCGGGCACTGCGTACGGGTGTCAACGAGTTCCTCGGCAAGGACGTGTCCGCGGAGACCCTCCTCGCCGTCGCAGGCACGCTTCTCGGTCGCACGATGCCGTGCGCGGGGACGCCCACGCGCTGGATGACGGCCAGGTGACCGCGGCCGTGGTCCTCCGCGCGGTCGCCGCCGCCCGCCGAGACCTGTGGAGTGCGGTGGGGGGCAGCCCCGACGCGGTGTCGGGCGCCTTGTCGACGTGGGCGGCGCGTCCACCAGGCGACGACCCGTGGTCGGTGATGATGCGCGCCCGTGCCGACCTCGGTCTGGTCACCCACGTGACGGCGCAGGAGTGGCGCGCTGGCGCGAACCGCCCTTGGGTGGTCGCCGGGCAGGAGGTGTTCGCCTGCGAGAACCCCCAGGTCCTCCAGGCAGCGGCACGGGCGGGTACGTCGATGCCGTTGTTGTGCACCTCAGGCAACCCCGTCACCGTCGCACTGCACGCGCTGGACCGGCTCATCGCCGATGGCGCCACCGTGAGGTACCACGGCGACTTCGATGTCGCGGGTATCCAGATCGCCAAGCGGCTGTTCGACCGAGGCGTGCGGCCTTGGCGGTACGCGGGCGGTGACTACCTTGATGCGGTCGTTTCGGCTCGTCTCCCGCTCGGCGGTCCGGTGCCGGACACACCGTGGAGCCTCGGACTGGCCGAGGTGCTCGCCGCCTGGGGTTCGCGGAGGTTGACCGGGCCCGACGACGGGGAGGTCACCCGGTTCCTGGAGCACGGGCGTGAGACGGCGGTGGTGCGGCGGTCGAGCAACGGTGGAAACGGCGCCGCCTTGCATGCCTACTACGCGTTGGGCGCGGTGTTCCGGTACGGGGTCGATCATGAGTTGATCGGTGTGCGGCAGAACGTGATGGACCGGGTGTCCAAGCCGGACGAGGCCGACTCCAAGCGGCACGGGCTGAGCCCGCAGCTGGTCGCGGAGATCCTCACGGCGGCGCGAAGCACGGGCAACGACCGCGCGCTGGACGCGCTGATCCTGCGGTTCCACCTGGAGACCGCCTGCCGCACCGGCGGTGCACTCGCGCTGCGGCGGCGGGACCTGGGCCTCGACCAGTGCCTGGTGCGGCTGCGGGAGAATGGCTTTACGCAGCGGTGGCAGCCGGTGTCGCCCACGCTGATGGAGTACCTGGACCATCACGCCCGCGAGCAGGGGGCGCGTGACGAGGACAGCCGGGTGTTGCGCTTCTCCAACGGCGATCCGTTGACCAAGAAGCGGTACGAGACGCTGGGGAACCGGGTGGGCAAGCACGTGGAGAGCGTGCGGGTGCTGGGCATCACCGCGCACTGGCTGCGGCAGCACGGCCGGACCGTTCACCATCACGCCACCGCGGCGCGGTAGTCGCGGTTGTCCTGGGCGAGGTGTTCCAGGTGCCGGCCGATTGCGCCCACAGCCTCTTCAAGCCCTACAACATCACCCTTGACGTCAGTCCGCGGTACGCCGGCGGTACAGGAAGGTCGCCAGGAGGAAGGAGCCGACCAGCAGACCGCCCGACCACACCAGGGCGAGCGCCGCGTTGGACCCGATGGGCGTCCCGGTCAGCAACCCCCGCACGGTTTCGATCAGGGGCGTGATCGGCTGGTGCTCGCTGATCACCCGCAGCACCGCGGGCATCGTCCCCGGCGGCACGAAAGCGCTGCTGAGGTAAGGGAGGAACAGCATGATGAAGCTGAACGCGCTCGCCGACTCGACCGTCTTCGCGACCACCCCCAGCGCCGCCGCCAACCACGACAACGCCAACACGTACAGCAGCACGGTCCCGGCCGCCGCCAGCCACCCCGCGAGATCGGCGGTCGGCCGGAAACCCATCAGCACGGCCGCCGCCACCACGATGGTCGTGGACAGCGCGTTGCGGGTCACGCTCGCCACGACGTGTCCGGTCAGCAGCGCGAAGCTGTCGACCGGCATGGACCTCAGCCGGTCGACCATGCCGTTGGACATGTCGTCGGCGACGGACATCGCGGTCGACGCGGCGCCGTACCCGGTGCACAGCAGGATGATCCCGGGCACCACGTAGTTCACGTAGGCGGTGCCGGTCTTGATCGCGCCGCCGAAGACGAAGACGAACAGCGTCATCATCAGCAGGGGCAGGAGGATCGACATGATCAGCGTGTCGACGTTGCGCCGGCTCAGGCGGATGCTGCGGCCGATCAGCGTCGCCGAGTCGGCGAGGGCGTGGCTCATGCCGGGGCTCCTTGCGGTGCGGTCAGGGCGAGGAACACGTCGTCGAGGGTCGGGCGGTGCGACGAGACGCGGGCCACCGGGACACCGGACCCGCGCAGGTCGTCGAGCAGGCGGTGCAGGTGGGCGGCGGTGCCGTCGGACGGGACGCTGAGCAGCAGGCGTGCCGGGTCCGGGAAGCCGTCGAACAGCGCGGTCGCGGCGTCGAGGTCGGCCACCGTGTCGAAGGACAGGTCCACGCGGTCGCCGCCGACCTGGGCCTTGAGGGCGTCGGCGGTGCCTTCGGCGGCGACCTTCCCGCGGTGCAGCACCACGATCCGGTCCGCGAGCCGGTCCGCCTCCTCCAGGTACTGGGTGGTGAGGAAGATCGTCGTGCCGGTGTGGACGAGGTCGCGGATGGCGTCCCACATCGTCGCGCGGCTCGCCGGGTCCAGGCCGGTGGTCGGCTCGTCGAGGAAGATGACCTCGGGCCGGGCCACCAGGCTCATCGCGAGGTCCAACCGGCGACGCATGCCGCCCGAATACGTCTTCACCCGCCGGTCCGCGGCCCCCGCCAGGTCGAACCGCTCCAGCAACTCCGCCGTGCGGCGACGCGCTCCACCCCGCCCCAGGTGCCGCAGCCGACCGATCATCGCCAGGTTCTCCCGGCCGGTCTGCTCGGCGTCCACCGCCGCGTACTGCCCGGTGAGGCTGATCGCGGCGCGCACCCGGGCCGGGTCGCGCAGCACGTCGTGCCCGGCCACGCGGGCCTGGCCGCCGTCCGGGCGGGACAGCGTGGTGAGGATGCGGATGGTCGTCGTCTTGCCCGCGCCGTTCGGCCCGAGCAGGGCGAACACCGACCCGGCCGCCACGCGCAGGTCCAACCCGGCCAGCACGACCGTCGGTCCGTACTTCTTCCGCAGGTCAGCGGCTTCCACGATCACGGCGTCCCCCTCTTTGCGTATGGCCTACGCAAATTAGCGTAGCTCATACGCAATTACGGGCGGAAGCCCTAGAATCTGGAAGCGATGACCGAGATGCCCGCCGACTTCGCGCTGCTCTGGGGCCTGCGCGACGCGCCACGCCGAGGCCGCCGACCGACCCTGACGGCGGCCGACGTCACCAAGGCCGCCATCGCCGTGGCCGACGCGGAGGGCCTCGGCGCGGTGTCGATGGCCCGCGTCGCGGCCGAACTGGGCAACTCGACGATGGCGCTCTACCGGTACGTGAGGAGCAAGGACGAGCTGCTCACGCTCATGTCCGACGCGGCGCTGGACGACCCGCCCGAGCTGCCCGCCGGCGGCGACTGGCGCGCAGGCATCACCCTGCTGGCCCGCGGCATGCTCGACGTCTGGAACCGCCACCCGTGGTACGTGCAACTACCCGTCAGCGGCCCCCCGGCCGGCCCCCGCAACCTCCAGTGGTTCGACCGCATCCTCAGCACCCTGACCGACACCCCGCTGGACGAGGGCGAGCAGGTAGGCGTGGTGATGGGCCTGCTCACCTTCGTCCACGGCGAAATGCGCCTGCGCTCGGAACTGGCAGCCGGCTACCGCAACAACCCGGAATCCTTCGGCCGCGCCTACGGTGCGGCCCTCAGGCACCTCGTCGATCCGCGCGAGATGCCCGCCCTGCGCCGAATCGTCGACGCCGGCGTCTTCGACTACGACACCCTCTACGACGAACCCGACCTGGACGCCGACTTCACCAAAACCCTCGACCTCTACCTAGACGGCGTAGCAGCCCACATGGCACGCCTTGCCCAGGATCGCTCTCAAAGCACGGGCGGCGACAGCCGGTACCCCTCGGTGTAGTAGTCGCCCGTGCGCCGACGGTGCTCGTCCGCGTCAGCATCCGGGTCGTACTCAGGCGCGTTCTTGATCTGCTCCTTGGTGCGGTCCACGTAGACCTTGCGCTCCTCGTGGTCCACCCGGTGCACAGTCCCCAGCTCACCGATGATCTGTTCGGTTCGGGACACCCGGCTCATCCAAGACCATCCGGTCTGTGCGTCGACCGCACAGTCCCCGACCGCAGTCGCTGGTGCCGGCGGCGGCTCCCGGTGACCGCTCACCCGGTGCTCGACGCGGCCCCGTCGAGCAGTCCGCGCACGCGGGCCGGGGGCTGCCCCATCGCCTTGGCGGCCTCCTCCAGGGATGCGCCTGCGTCGAGACCGGCGCGGATCATCATGACCTGGAGCTCCTGGATTGGATCCGGTCGGGTCCGGCGTCCTGCGCCGACCACGTCCAACACCAGCCGTCCGCCGTCCTGCGCAGGGTGTGGCCGGCGGCGTCGCGATCGCCGAACCGTGTGCGCTTGTACAGCAAGGGTTCTCGGTTTCGACTCTTGCGCCGACGCCGGGGGCAAGAGGCTGGCAACCCCGGAGGGGGCCACTCACGGACACCACGCGGGCCCGGTCCTCGTCGTCGCTGGGTGCGGTGGTCCAGCCTGTCATCCAGACATCGTTCCTGTGGGGCGTCGCAGCTTTCGCTTGTACGGCGGCGGGTGTGGTCTGGAATGACACCTTTTCAAACTCGGCGTTTCCGATGAACGTGGCCCCGTCGAACGAGGCGTCGCGGTGAACGTGGTCCGTGGAGTACTAGGGACCGAGGTCCCGGCCGGGAGAGCACTCCGCTCCTCGCCGGGCCTGCCTTTTTCAGGGGACCGTTGGGAGGAGAAATGACCCAACGGAAGAGGCGACCAACGCGTCGTCAACGGCTGGTCGGCGCAGTGGTCGCAGTCGGGACAGGCGGTCACCGCCCGCGACGAGGGCCACAACGCCCGGATCGCCCCTGGCGACTCGGTGACCATCGGCTTCACCGGATCAGGCACCGCGACCGCGCCGACCACGTTCAGGGTCAACGGCACACCCGCCTGACCCCCACACCCACGACGCCCCTGCGAAGCCCGACAGCGCAGGGGGGCGAGCGGGGTCACCGGTGGCGGCCTGCGACCCCGCTCGCACAGAAGCGGTGGCGTCGTCCCGGATCAACCGGGGCGGCGCCACCGTGGGCGGGCCGACCGCCCGCACCACCTCCCCGTCCAGTCGCGTCCCCTACCAACGGAGGACCCATGCACACCACACCCCCGGCCTTTCGACGCCGGACGGCCCTGCACCTGGCGGTACTCGTGTCCGTCGTCGCGTCGCTGCTGACCTTCCAGCCGACCCGGGCGTCGGCCCACGGCACCGTGATCGACCCGCCGACCCGCAACTACGGCTGCGCGACCCGCTGGCACGGGCCGGACGCGCCGGGAATGCAGGAGCAGGATCCCATGTGCCACCTGGCGTGGCAGCAGAGCCCGGACGCCATGTGGAACTGGAACGCCCTGTACGGCAACAACCTCGGCGAAGACATCGAGCACGTCATCCCCAACGGCCAGATTTGCAGCGCCGGCCGCGCCGAGATGGGCCGCTACGGCCCGATGGACAACCCAGGCCCGTGGCACATGACCAAGGTGGGCAGCACCTTCACCGTCCACGTCCAGGACGTGGCCCGCCACGGCGCCGACTACCTGAAGATCTACATCACCAAGCAGCGCTTCGACCCCGTCCACTCGACGATCGGCTGGCACGACCTGGACTTCGTCAAGCAGACCGGCCGGTACCCGTCCCAGCACCGTCCTGCCGGCCGGTCCTCGACCACCCTGGATCTCCAGGACCGGCCAGTCCACCGCCCCCTCAAGCCGATCAAGAAACGCACCGCGGGCGCAGGGGCTCACCCGCGCGGCTGTCGAGTTGGTGGCGCAGCGTCCGGTTTGGGGCGCTGAAGCGCTCGACGTCGACCAGGACGATCGTGCGGTGAACCGGGCCACCACGATGACCTGCTTGCGGCGAACCCGTCTGCTCCAGCCATTGCCCGACGAACGCGGTCCGGTCTGGCGACAGCGACAGCGGACCGGACCGGACCGGACCGCGTTCGTCGGGCGGGCGGGTGTTCAGCCGAGTGCGATCGCCGACCACGACACCGGCGGCAGTTCGATGGTGAGCACGCCGTCGGAGAGGGTCGCGCTCGGGTTTGTTCGCGGGGTCACGCGGTTCGGGTCGGTCAGGGTGTTCTTCGCGTAGACGTCCGGGTCGGCGAGGGTGACCGCTTCCAGCAGGCGCGTGCGCCCCAGGCCGTGGAGGTCGATCGTGACCAGGGTGGGCTGCGACAGGTCGCGGTTGACGACGAAGACGGCCGACCGGTCCTCCTCGGCGGTCGCGATGGCGTCGATGACGGAGGCTTCGCCGTGGCGTGCCGTGGTGTACGTCGGGGCCTCGATCACGGGCCGGATGACCTCACCGGCGGCGAGCCGGCTGGTGATGGAGAAGGGGTAGAAGGTCGTCTGCCGCCAGGCCGGGCCGCCGGGTTCGGTCATGATCGGCGCGATGACGTTGACGAGCTGCGCCAGCGAGGCCGACGTGACGCGGTCGCTGTGCTTGAGCAGGGTCATCAGCAGGTTGCCGACCACGACGGCGTCGGCGGCGCTGTAGACGTTCTCCAACTGCCGCGGGGCGTGCGGCCACTCGGCGTCGGCGTCGGTGGCCTGCTCGTGGTCGAGGTAGTACCAGACGTTCCACTCGTCGAAGGAGATGTCGATCTGCTTAGACGACTGCTTCTCGGCTCCCACCTTGTCGGCGATCGCCACGACGGTGTCGATGAAGGAGTCCATCTCCAACGCCGAGGCGAGGAAGGAGCCCAGATCACCGTCGTGTTCCTGGAAGTACACGTGGAGGGAGATGTAGTCCACCCACTCGTAGCTGTGCTCCAGCACCGTGCGTTCCCAGTCGCCGAACGTCGGCATGCCGGGGTTGGAGGATCCGCACACGACGAGTTCGAGGTCCTTGTCGGCGGTCTTCATCGCGGCGGCGGTGCGGGCGGCGAGCTTGCCGTAGTCGTCCGCGCTCATGTGTCCGAGCTGCCACGGTCCGTCCATCTCGTTGCCCAGGCACCACATGCGCACGTTGTGCGGTTGCGGTGTGCCGTTGGCGATGCGCAGGTCCGACCACGCGGTGCCGGACGGGTGGTTGGCGTACTCCAGCAGGTCCAGCGCGGGCAGGATGCCGCGCGTGCCGAGGTTGACCGCCAGCATCAGCTCCGAGCCGGTGAGCCTGAGCCACGCCGCGAACTCGTCCAGGCCGACCTGGTTGGACTCCAGGGCGTGCCAGGCCAGGTCACGGCGCACCGGGCGCTGCTCGCGCGGGCCGATCGAGTCCTCCCAGCGGAAGCCGGAGACGAAGTTGCCGCCCGGGTAGCGGATCGTCGTGCTGCCCAGCTCGCGGACGAGGTCCACGACGTCCATGCGGAACCCGTCCTCGTTCGCGCTCGGGTGCCCCGGCTCGTAGATCCCGGTGTACACGCAGCGACCGAGGTGCTCGACGAACGAGCCGAAGGTGCGGCGCCGAACGGGAGCGATGACGGCCTGCCTGTCGAGACTGATGTGGGCGCGGTGCACTGCGATCGTCCTTTGCGGTCGGGGGAGGGGTGAGAGGTGAGCGAGCTACTTGACGGCGCCGGCGGTCAGGCCCTTGCGCCAGAACCGCTGGAGGCAGAGGAAGGCGACGATCAGGGGGATCAGCGACAGCAACGCCCCGGTGATCGGCACCAGCGCCGGCACGCCGTTGGCGAACTGCGCGCGCCACTGGACCAAGCCGACCGTGACCGGCAGTCGGGACGGGGTGTTCAGCATGAGCGAGGGCAGCAGGTAGTTGTTCCAGATGCTGACGAACTGGAACAGGAACACCGTCACCAGCGCCGGAGCCATCAGCGGCAGTGCGATCCCGAAGAACGTGCGCCGTTCGCCCGCACCGTCGAGCCGGGCGGCTTCCAGCAACTCGTCCGGGACGGAGGCCGCGGCGAAGATCCGGCACAGGTAGACGCCGAACGGGCTGACACAGCTGGGCAGCAGGACCGACCAGTAGGAGTCGGTGAAGTCGAGCTCGGCCATGAGCAGGAACAGCGGGAGGGCGAACATCGGCGCCGGGATGAGCACCGAGGCGAGGATGACGTTGAAGACGCTTTCCCTGCCGCGGAAGCGGAACTTGGACAGCGCGTAGCCGGCCATAGCGGACAGCAGGGTGCCGACGGTCGCGCCGGCGATGCTGTACAGCGCGCTGTTGGCGAGCCAGGTCGAGAAGACGCCACCGTCGAAGCCGAGCACGGTCTTGATGTTGGTGACCAGGTCGAAGTGCGAGAACCACAGCGCCTCGCCGGTGTAGAGGTAGCCCGAGCCCTTGGTGGCGGAGACGAACAACCACCACAACGGGATCAACGTGTACAGCGCCATCAGGCCCAGCACCGCGTTCACGACGACCTTGCTCGCGACCGCGGCGCCGCGACCGCCGTGGACCACGCTCATGCCATCGCCCCCTTGCGCTGGTTGTACTTCAGGAACGCGAACGACAGCGCAAGGGTGACCAGCGCCAGCACGACGGACTCGGCGGCGGCGAGGTTCTGGTTGCCCACGTCCATGCTCAGCGTGGTGTTCATGATCGGGGAGAACTTCGGCGAGACACCCGGAATGCGCGCGCCGACCAGCACCGCGGGCTCGGTGTAGAGCTGCGCCGTCCCGATGATGGAGAACACCGTGGTCAGCACCAGGGCGGGACGCACCAACGGGACCTTCACGTGCCACGCCAGGCGCCACCCGGTGCAGCCGTCCAGCTCGGCGGCTTCCAGCAGCTCGCCCGGGATCGTCTGCAACGCGGAGTAGATGATCAGCATGTTGTAGCCGGTCCAGCCCCACGTGAGCATGTTCCCGATCGAGAACGGGACCCACGACGGGGACAGGAAGTCGACGTCGATGCCGAGGCCGGACAGCGGCCCGGTGAACGGCGAGATGCTCTTCACCAGCAGGAAGGACCACATCACCGCGGCGATCGCGCCCGGCAGCGCGTAGGGCAGGAAGAACGTGAGGCGGAAGGTCTTGCGCAGCCGCGCCGAGCGGGAGTCCAGCAGCAACGCGAGCACCAGGGCCAGGCCGAGCATGACCGGCACCTGGACGCAGCCCAGCAGCGCGACCCGGACCATCGAGGCGATGAAGTCGTCGTCGGCCAGGGCGGCGGCGTAGTTGGACAGTCCGGTGAACTCCGTGGTCTGCGCACCACCGAACAGCCCGGCGCGCCGGACGGTGAAGAAGCTCTGGTAGATCGCGTAGCCGATCGGCGCGACCATCATGGTCAGGAACAGCACCGCGAACGGTGCCAGGAAACCGGACGCGATCAGCGCGGCGCGGCGGCCGGTCCGCCGGGGCCGACCGACCGGCGGGACGGGGGGAGTCGCCTGCCGCGGTGGTGGCGCGGTCCGGGTGGTGCTGGGACTGCTCATGGGGAACCTCGCTGGGCGCTGGTCATCGGGGCGGGTTCCCGCGGTGCCGGTCGCAGGCACCGCGGGAACCCAATCTGGCGGCTGGGAGCGAATCAGCCGCCGGTCACGGACAGTCCGAGCTGCTTGATCGCGGCGACTGTCGAGGCTTGGACCTTGGTGACGGCGTCCGGGAGGGTGCCCTGCCCCATAGCCTCGGTGAGGTCCGTTTCGACCTGCTGGTAGGTCGGTCCGTTGGTCCACGTGGCGGGTACCTGCGCGGCGGAGGTCTTGAACACCTCGCCGATCTTCTGGCCGCCGAAGTACGGGTCGCCCGCGGCGAGCAGGGGGTGCTCCTGCCCGGCGATCGACGCCGGGTAGAGGCCGCCTTCGACGGCGATGGTCACCGCCTTGGGGTCGGTGGCCAGGAACGTGGCGAACTGCGTCGCTTCACGGGGGTTGGCACAGCCGGCCATCACCGAGGTGGCCGAGCCTCCGTTGCTGGCGCTCTTGCCGTCGCCGGGGCTCCAGGTGGGCATCGGGGCGACCGCCCACTTGCCGGCCTGGCCCTTCAGATCGTCCTTCACACCACCGGAGGCCCAGGCCGCGTTGACGAACGACAGCACCTTGTCGGCTTCGGCGGCCTTGTTGAACTGCGGGTCCCAGGCGTTCCCGCCGACCAGCAGCAGGTCCTTGTCCTTCAGGTCCTGCCAGTAGGCGGCGACCTTGCGCGTGCCCGGGTTGTCGATGGAGACGGTCCAGGTGTCCCCGCTGGTCGAGTACCAGGACTGGCCGGTTTGCAGGCTGAAGGCCGCCAGGCCGTTGCCGTCGCCCAGCGTGGTGCCGAACTTCACGCTCGGGTCCGCCGCGTGGACCTTCTCGGCGTCGGCCCGGTATTCGTCCCAGGTGGCCGGGGGCGTGGTGATGCCGTACTTGGCGAACAGATCGGCGCGGTAGAACAGGACCATCGGGCCGATGTCCACCGGGACGCCGTAGATGCGGCCACCCACGCTCGCCGCCGAGACGGCCGACGGCGCGAACTTGGCCATGTCGGCGCTCGCGTACTCCGTGATGTCCGTGACGGCCTTCTTCACGAGCATCGACGGGATCACGTTGTACTCGATCTGGGCCAGGCAGGGACCTTTGCCCGCGGTGATCGCGTCGCTGATCTGGGTATAGCCCCCCTTGGCGCCCGACGGGACCTTCTTGAAGGTGACCTTGGCTTCGGGGTGGGCGGCGTTCCACTCCGCGGTGATCTTGTCGTAGGCGGGGGCCCAGCCCCACAGCTCCATGCTCACCGGGCCGGTGGCGGCGCTGTTCCCGCCGCTGCCGCAGGCGCCGAGCGTGGCTGTGAGGATCGCCGCGGCGGCGAACGCCGGCCACCTGCGAGTGCGTACGATGGTGCTGTCCACAGAGGAACCCTTCGTGACGGGGGACTTGCCGGATGACCGGTGGGCGGGCGGGCAAGGCCCACCCACCGGGCTGTGCTCGACGTGGCGAGGGGCGCTAGGTGGTCGCCCGCGGTGGTCCGCTGCTGTCCCGGACGGTCAGGGTCGGTCGCAGCAGCGAGATGACGTTGGTCGGCGGTCGGCCGGACTCGACGGCGCGCAGCAGCAGTTCGACGGCCTCCTGGGCCATCTCCCGCTTCGGGAAGGTGAGCGTGGTCAGCGCCGGTCGGATCCGGCCGACCTGGGCGATGTCGTCGAAGCCGACGACGCTGACGTCCTCGGGGACCCGCAGGCCCGACCGGACGACGGCCTCGACGGCACCGATGGCCAGGACGTCGTGGGTGGCGAAGATCGCCGTCAACCCCGGGTCCGCGTCCAACGCCGCGGTGGCCGCGGCGTACCCGCCGGCGACGTCGTCGCTCGTGCAGGCGAACACCGCGCGCTCGTCCCAGCCGCCCGTGGCGAACGCCCTGCGCAGTCCCGCCACCCGCGGTGTGTGCGCGGGGAGGTCGGCGACCACCGCCACGTCGCGGTGGCCCAACTCCCACAGGTGGCGCCCGGCCAGGTAACCGGCGTGCTCGTAGTCGATGGACACCACTGGGAGCGTGGTGGGCGGGTCCCCCTCCCAGGCGAACAGCGCCACCGGGAAGTTCGCCGCGGCGAGCAACGGCAACTGCTGTTCGACACCGCTGTCCCCCGCGACCAGCAGGGCGTCCACCGACCGCGCGGCGAGGTTCTCCAGGTGTTTGCGGGTGTAGTCGGGATCGTCGCGCGTCGTGGCCAGCAGGAGGTTGTACCCGCGGCCCACCAGGATGTTCTCCACCTCCTCGACGACCTCCGAGTAGAACGCGTTGGCCACCGACGGCACGAACAGCCCCACCGTGGACGTGGTGCCGGTGCGCAGTGAGCGGGCCACCAGGTTCGGCTTGTAGCCGAGTTGGGCGATCGCCGCGTTCACCTTCGCCAACGTCTCCGGCCGCACCTTCTTGCCGGAGACCACGTTGGAGACGGTCTGCTTGGTGACACCCGCCAGCGCGGCCACCTCCGCCATCGTGGCCACGGGACCTCCTGAACTTTTATCGATCCACAAAAGTGGCGTGAGCGTAGGGCGGCTTTTCGTCACCCGGCAAGACCGCGCCTCGCGGTCGTAATCCAGCCGTTACCTGATCTGTGAGTAGAACTCGCTGGTAGGGCAAGGGTGTGTCGCTTTCCCGAAGCGTGGGAACGTTGACGTTCCCGGAAGCGCGACAGTAACGTCCACCCACGGCAATCGCATGGATCGATCAATCTGCTCGAACGGTCTCGCTCCGAGGAGAGACAGGCATGATCCGACCTGCCGGCAACGAAGCCGACGCCCGATCCGTCCCAGCGCGACCCGGCTCCCGCGTGCTCCGCGTCATCGCGGCTGCCGCCGTCACGGCGGCGACCCTCGTGATCGCCGACGCGCCCGCACGGGCCGACTCCGCCGCCACGGTGCACACCTACGCACCGACAGGAGTGGGAGGCGGTACCACGACGTCCCCGGACGTCCCTTCCACGAAGTACCAGGTGCACGCGGAGGGCACCCCGGTCACCGCCGTGAAGTACACCCAGAACGGCCACAACTTCGACGTCGCGCGTTTCGCGTCCAGTTCGCGGACACCGACGATCACGGTCACGCTTCCCGGCACCACGATCACCACCGTGACCGTCCAGCCGACCCGCTACTACCCGCCCGGCAGCGTCTCGGTGAGCGCGGACAAGCACACGCTGACGTTCCGGATGTCGGCCGCCGCCCGGTTGAACCAGGTGATCGTCATGGTCAACGGCGATTCGACCAACGCCGCGGGCCAGCCCTACCTCGCGATCGTCAACGACCCGCTCGAAGACCCGTCACGGCGCCCGGACACCGCCGACGCCCCGGACGGTTCCGGCGTCAACCGGCAGACCGGTGTCCTCAACTTCCAGCAGTTCGCCACCCGGTGGCTCGCGGCGCACCCGAACAGCGCGACGCAGACGGCTCCGGCCGCGACGACGAGTTCCGTGGCAGGCAGGAACATGGGCGGCACCGCCATCCCCGCCGGGCAGCAGACTTCGGCCGGGAGTCTGGTGAGCGCGAGCAGCGTCAACGTGCGCTACCCGAAAGTGCGTGCGATGGCCGCCAACGACGTCACACACGCCCTCCAGGCCGCGCTCAAGACCATCAAGGACAACCCCACGCAGCTCGACACGCTCTACTTCCCGAACGGCACGTACCTGTGGTCCGGCCTGCTGGTCAACGGCATCGACGGCAGCAAGCTCAGGCGCGGCCGACTGAAGGTCTACACCGACGAAGGGGCCTTGCTGCGCAACCGCGTCCAGGCGTACATGGAGGCGTTCGAGCCGGCGATCGCCATCGTCGGCTCCAGCAACGTCGAGGTCGACGGCCGCGGCGTGTTCGACGGCAACGGTGTGGCGAACTACAACGCCGTCAACAGCGGTGACCTGCACGACGCCTACCGCAGTCAGCACCAGGGCGGAGTCATGGTCATGCACTCGTCGGACACCACGTTCAACGACACCTACGTGCGCAACGCGAAGCAGTGGAACTGGGAGACCCACACCGCCCGCAGGGTGACGTTCACCAACATCAAGGCCCTCACCCCGTACCGCCAGCCGTGGATCGACGGCACGGACTTCGCCAGCGGGCAGGACATCACCGCCAACGGCGTGTTCACCCTCGGCAACGACGACGCGTTCGCCTCCGGCCATTACAACCCCAGCAATGGATTCACCCCGCTCGCACCAGGGGTGTGGAACAACTTCAAGCTCGGCACCTCCAGCGCCGACGTCCAGGGCTACGCCAACGCGGTGGGCGCCTACGACGCCGTCACGGACCTGCTCGGCTTCGACGCCGACCACTGGGACGTCGACGACTCCCGCAACATCTCCGTCAGCAACACGCTGAACTGGTCCGTCGCCGCCGGCAACGCGATCCGCATCGGGTGGCAGACCAACGGGTACCGGCTCAGCAACTACACGTTCGACAACTTCAACTCCGTGTCGGCCGCGGTGGGCGGCATCTTCCTGATGAACAAGCCCAACACGTACCCGCGCATCCAGAACATCGTCGTGCGCGACAGTTCGATCGACACTTCCCGCTTCGCAACCGGGGCCATCACCCTGAACGGCGGCGACGGCAGCACCCAGACCGTCACCGCCGACCAGCAGGCCAACCACGGGTTCGCCCCCAACCCCGACGGGTCGGGCGCCGCCTACACCTACCCCAGGTCCCCGATCGACACCATCACCCTCGACGGCGTGTGGTTCTCCAAGCCGACCACCAACAACGCGCTGAACGGCATCACCAACGCCATGCTGAGGGACTTGCGCGTCGAGGGCCGGCTCGTCCAGTACACCAACCAGTTCCCGCTGACGACCCGCGCCGTCACCACCCTCACCACCACCTACACGGACGCGAACGGCCAGACCCAGAACGTCCAACCCGGCACCTTCACCAGCGGCGACACGTGGGTGGGCGCGTGGACGGGCGACCAGACCAGGAACACCTCCACCCACCTGACCCTGATCACCCGCAACACCGGCGTCGGCCTGATGGGCGAGCAGTACACCACGGGGTCCGGGGACGGAAAGCTCTCCTACCTCCAGTTCCCCCTCAGCGGCCTCACCAGGGCACCGAGCCGGGCGACACTCCACCTCACCTACATCGGCCACCGCTACGCCTCGGTCCCGGCCACCGACACCGACCGCCTGCTCGTGCAGCCCGTCGACGACACCACCTGCACCGGCGGCGGCACGTCCTGCCCGGTCGGCACGATGACCTGGCAGAACCGACCAACCTTCACCGCCACCACCTCCTCCGTCGCCACCTCGGCCACCTTCACCCTCGGTTCCACCGTCGTCCCCGAGGGCAGCGGCACCCACCAGGGCGACGCCATCGACGGCCGCAGGATCACCGTCGACATCACCTCCTTCGTCCAGAACGCCTACGCGGCCGGGAGGTCGACGCTCCTGCTGGCCCTCGGCGACACGGGCACCAACCACGAGCTGCGGTTCGTCAGCTCCGAAGGCGCGACCGGCCCCGGAAAACTCACCAACGCAACCGCCGACATGGCACCCGCACTGACATTCACCCCGTAGCCCACCGCGATCACCAGCACACCGTCCTCGGCGGAAGCCCGACCACAGGACGCCCCTTACCGGCCGGGCGTCCTGCGGTCGGGCTTCGTCCTCAGACCGTCTCCACCGCCTCGACCGCCGGCGTGACGCGGCGGCGGGCACGCAGTGCCACCACGACAAGTATTCGGGTACCGCTCGCACACATGCCCAGCCGATGATTCTTCTGTCGCTCGTCGTCTTTCACTCGTACGAGTACTTGTGCTCGTGACGGTGGGCGGGGCGGTTTCCGTGTCGGTACCGTCGCGGTCGGCGCCGAACTGGCCTGGGCGCTGAAGAACAGGGACGGGAGCCGTCGAGGTGCTGGGCTTGGGTCGGATCGTGACCGCGAGGGAGAGACGCACACGGCACGATCGGGTGCTGCCGTCGTGGGTCGGCTCGCTCGATTGACCCCGAAAGGCTCCGTCCCGGCGAGTCGCTCACCCGGCCCGGCACGTTCTTGAGAACCACTGTTCACGGCGGGGAACTCGGGGCCGGACTTGCCGCGTCCGCCCGGAATTCTCCGGCCCGAGTCCGTCTAGCTCCTGGAGGACAGCATGTCGATCCCGACCGAGCCGATCGGCAGTATCCCGCGCCCGCGGTATCTGCTGGACGCGATGGCGGACTTTGCCGCTGGGAGGGTCGATCAGCGCGAGTTGGACCGGCTGACCGACCAGGCGCTGTCGGAGACGATCGCGCGGCTGGAGGCCACGGGCTCGCCCGTGGTCACCGACGGCGAGCAGGCCAAGCCCAGCTTCGCCACCTACCCCCTGGCGGGTGTGGACGGGCTGGCCCCCGACGGTGTGGTCATCCCCTTCGCCGACGGGCACACCCGCCAACTGCCCAGGCTCACGGCAGGCCCCTTCCGCTACGGCACCTACGCGGTGTCCCACTACAACCGCGCCGCGAAGATCGCGCACCGCCCGGTCAAGCAGGCGGTGATCGCGCCGTCCGCGTTGAGCCTGCTCTACCCCGCCGAGGGCATCGCCGGGTACCCGCGGGAGGCGTTCCTCGCCGACCTGGTCGACGAGTCCGAGAAGGACATCCGGCAGTGCCTGGACGCCGGCGCGGCGTCGGTCCAGCTCGACTTCACCGAGGCTCGGCTGTCGCTCAAGCTGTCCCCGTCCAAGGAGTTGCTGCGCGAGTTCATCGCGTTGAACAACGAGGTGTTGAGCCGCTTCACCGCGCAGGAACGCGCCAGGATCGGCGTGCACACCTGCCCCGGCAGCGACCAGGACTCGGCGCACAGCCTGGATGTCGACTACACCGAACTGCTCCCCGATCTGCTCACGCTGCGCGCCGGGTCGTTCTACCTGCAACTGGCCAGCGAGGCCGAGCCCGCGGCGGCGTTGAAGGTCGTGCGGGACCACTCGGCCGAGGACCAGCGGATCTTCGTCGGCGTGATCGACCCCATCGACGCCCGGGTGGAGACCGCGGAGGAGGTGCGCGACCGGGTGTTGGAGGCGGCCGGCCACATCCCCGTCGAGCGCCTGGGGACGTGCGACGACTGCGGGTTCTCCCCGTTCGCCGACGACACGTCGACCTCGCGGGAGATCGCCTTCGCCAAGATCGAGGCCCGGGTACGCGGCACGCGGATGGCAGCCGAGCAGCTCGGTCTTTGACCAGGTTGATGTGCGTGCTGTTCATGCTCGTGGTGGTGACCGTCGGCATGATCGCCCGCGCGGTGTCGCTGCGGAAGGTCGGGTTCCCTACCCTGGCGTGGCTGGCCGCACTGCTGTTCGCCGTGCCCGGCATCCGCAATCCATGCCCAACACCCCGCCCGTGGGCACGCTCAGCGACTTCATCGTGTTCTTCTGGGCCCTGCTGATCACCACGGTGTGCATGGTCGTCGCCTCGATCGCCTGGCTGCGCAACGCCGACCGCGAAACCGACTGACCGACCACGACGAGACTTGGCACGGCATCGGGCGGGGAACTCGTGAGGGCACCCGTGTCGTGGCGGTGGCCGGGCTGCTCATCCACTTCGCCGGTCGGGCCGGATTGGCGCGGGCAGTGCGAGTCGTCGCGGGCGCCCGGTCCGGGCGCGGTGCGGACCGGTCCCAGAGCGCACCCAGCGCCGGCCCGCACCGCGCAACCAGACCGCCGTGGGCGCTGTCTGCTCAACGCACCGCGTCGAGCCTGGCCCACCGCTACCGCGGTCCCGCCGCTCCCGCACGCGGGAACAGCACCCCACGATTACCCACCACGACGGCCGGAACACACCTTCGACGGACGTCGCAGTACGAGCGAGGGTGGTCCAAGGTGACCGGCCTCGTCCCACCGGCCACCGACTCCCAAGTCTTCGACGGCAGGGTGCCCTGGTGCCTGCACCCCAACACCCGCGGACGCGACATCCAGGCCACCCACGTCGCCACCGCCATCCAGAACACCTTCAGCGCCTGACCACGCCCGCTCCCGGCGACGACGGGCACGGGACGACACCCCGCCGGTCAACCACGATCAGCGACCGGCGGGGTGCCGTCTACTCACCGCGGGGCGCCCACCATCGCCAACGCAGGCCGCCACCGTCCGTGTCGGGCCGCGGCACCCTCACCGACCGGTCGTGGGCGTCTCACTCACACGGTCTGTTTTCCCGCTGTCGACCGGCGGGACGCGGCATCGGCGGAACTCCTAGTGCTGGGCGTCGGGTCAGTTCGTCATGCGGAAGGTGGCGTCGGCGCGTCCGGTCGCGGTGGTGATCGGGTCGAGCCGCAATTGGTACGCGTAGTGGCGCAGGTACCGGTCGGGGTGGTTGTAGGACTGGAACGACGACGCGGCCGAGTCGGCGAGCCCCGCAACCTGCCGGAAGGTCGCGTCCGCGGCGAACTGGGCGGTGCCGTCGTTGTAGGCCAGCTGGAAGTCGTAGTTGTAGTGCCGCAGGAAGTAGCCGGGCATGTTCACCGACTCGAAGGAGACGGTGCCGGTGCCCGTCAGGCCGGGGCGCAGCCGGAACTGGGCGTCCTCGACGGGGGTGACGTCCGGGTCGATGCGCGCGTCGAGGTTGGTGTGCCGGACGTACCGGTCGGGGAAGTTGTACGACTGGAGCCGTTTGGCCGGGGTGTTGGGCCAGCGGGCGAGCACCCGGCTGTCCTCGGCGGCCGTGAGCGCGGTGATCGCGCCGTGGCGCTTCGGGGTGCCGCCCATGTCGTAGCTGGTAGCAGGCTGGAGCCGGTAGGTGCCGACGTCGAACGGGTTGGTGGTCAGGATCGGTCGGTACTCGCGCACGCCGTTGGAGGCGAGGTGGTCGATGTAGAGCGCCCATTCGTTGCGGTCGCGGAACTTCATCCACACCGGGCCTTCGACCACGTGGCCGGTGAGGCCGATGCTGGAGAGGGTGCCCAGGGTGGTCCACGTTCCCAGGATCGAGTTGCTGCCCTCGACCGTGTTCTGGTTGTCGCCGGAGACCCGCACGTAGCGGTAGGGGCCGACGCCGGTGGGCACCTCGGTCATCTGGGTGTCGACGACCGGTGTGGTGCCGGGCGGGTCGATCCAGACCTGCGGGGTGGTGATGGTGCGGAAGTCCTTGGTGCGGGCCGCGTAGATGCGGTACTTGAACACCCCGTTCAGCGTGGCGTTGGTCGCCCAGTACAGGACGTAGTCGCCGGTCTCGGGGTTCCAGATCGCTTCCGGCGCCCACGCGTTGCGCCCGCCGGGGATCGCGCCGGCGACGTTGACCAGCCACGGCTGCGACCAGGTGACCAGGTCCGTCGACTCCCACACCACGAAACTGGGGCTGCCGTTGGTGTACGTGGAGCCGCAGCGGATGCACAGGTCGGTGGCGATGATCCAGTACTTGCTCCCGTCGGGGGAGCGCACCAGCGCGGGGTCGCGCACCCCCTTCGTGCCGATGGGGGAGTGCAGGACCGGCGCTCCGCCGTTGAGGTCGTTCCAGCGCAGGCCGTCCGCGCTGTGCGCGAGGTACAACCGTTGCCCGGTAGCGGAATCACCGGTGAAGTGCACCATCAGGTAGCCCGGGTCGGCGGCGGCGGCCCGCTGTGGTGCGACCAGGGCTTGACCCGTGACGAGGAGGCACACGGCGAGCACCATCGCCGACAGCCGGGCGTGCAGGGCGGACATGGACATCTCCTGTGGTTGTACGAGCCGGGTCAGTTGGTCACGCGGAAGGTGGCATCGGCGCGCCCGGTCGCGGTGGTGATCGGGTCGAGCCGCAACTGGTACGCGTAGTGGCGCACATACCGGTCGGGATGGTTGTAGGACTGGAACGAAGACGCGGTCGCGTCGGCGAGCCCGGCGACCTGCCGGAAGGTGGTGTCAGCCTTGAAGGTCGCGGTGCCGTCGTCCGGTGCGAGGACGAAGTCGTAGTTGCGGTGCCGCAGGTAGTAGCCGGGGTAGTTGACCGACTGGAACGACACCGTGCCCGTGCCCGCCAAGCCCGGCACCAGGCGGAACTGCCCGTCCTGAGCGGGACTGACGTTCGGGTCGATGCGCACGTCGAAGTTGGCGTGCCGGACGTACCGGTCCGGGAAGTTGTACGACTGGAGCCGCCGCGCCGGGGTGTTCGGCCAGCGCGCGAGCACACGACCCTCTTCCGCGGCGGTCAGGGCGAGGACGGAGCCGTGACGCTTCCTCGTGGTGCCGAGGCTGTAGTCGGTGGTCCTGCGGAAGTTCTGCGTGCTGCTCAGGTCGGTGGAGGTGACGGGCGAGTAGCCGGTGCCGCCGGGGTTGTCCAGCCACAGCGCCCACTCCGCGCGATCGTTGAACCGCATCCACATCGGACCCTCGACCTCCCTGGGGGTGAGGCCCAGGTGGGACAGGTCGCCGATCCTGGTCCAGGAGCCGAGGATCGAGTTGCTGCCTTCGATGGTGATCTGGCTGTCCTTGGACGCCCGGTAGTAGCGGTAGCCGCCGGCGGCCGAGGATTCGATGATCTGGGTGTCGATGATGTGCTGGGTCCCCGGGCGGTCGATGTAGACCTGCGGGGTGCTGATGGTGCGGAAGTCCCTGGTGCGCGCGTAGTGGATGCGTTGTTTGCGGATGCCGTTGATGGTGGAGTTGGTGGCCCAGTAGAGGACGAAGTCGCCGGAAGCCGGGTCGTAGATCGCTTCGGGCGCCCAGGCGTTGCCCGCGCCCGGGATGGCGCTCGCGACGTCCAGCAGCCGCGGGGCCGACCAGGTGACCAGGTCGGTGGACTCCCACACGACCAGCGACTTGCTGCCGTTGTCGGCCACCTGGCCCCACGACCTGCCGCTGCCGCCAAAGCGCAGGTCGGTGGCGAGAATCCAGTACCGGTCACCGGTGGCCGAGCGGACGAGCGCGGGGTCGCGCACCCCGCGCTCGCCGACGGTGGACAGCAGCACGGGCGCGCCGTTGTTCAGCTCGGTCCAGTGCAGGCCATCCCGGCTGTGGGTGAAGTAGATCTGCTCGCCGGTCGGGTGCTCGCCGGTGAAGTGCGCCATGAGGTAGCCGGTGAACGGCTCCAGCGCCTCGGCCCTGCGGTCGGTCGTGACCGACCAGCAGGTGAACAGCAGGGCCACGGCGGCGACCAGCGCGCCGACCCTCGTCAGTGCTCGTGACACGTGCGATCTCCCAAGGGGTTAGACGAAACGCCAGAGGTGGTCGTTGGTGCCGTTGTCGTCCCAGATGATCACTTGCGCGCCGCGCGAGGTGGAGGCGCCGTTGACGCCGAGCACCCGGCCGCCGTTGGCGCACTGGATGCGGAAGTAGCCGCCCGATCCGTAGCGCAGGCGCCACTTGTGGTCGGCCGTGCCGTTGTCGTCCCACTGGACGACCCGGGCACCGTTGCCGGTCGCCTCGCCCTCGACGCCGAGGA
Organism: Saccharothrix sp. CCNWYY140; assembly: GCF_037401995.1. Lineage (NCBI taxonomy): Bacteria > Bacillati > Actinomycetota > Actinomycetes > Pseudonocardiales > Pseudonocardiaceae > Saccharothrix > Saccharothrix sp. CCNWYY140. The sequence goes on along the minus strand of NZ_JBBEGC010000006.1, from coordinate 39,946 downwards.
CCTTGCCGCTGTTGGTGTTGCGCAGGCGGAAGTAGCCGTCTGGGTCGAGCAGGGCGGTCCACAGGTGGTCCGCGGTGCCGTTGTCGTCCCACTGGATCACCAGGCCCCCGTTCACGGTGGACATGTTCTGCACACCGAGGAGCAGGCCGCTGCGGAGGTTCTGGATGCGATGCGCACCGGTCGGGACGAACCGCCAGTTGTTGTCCGCGCTGCCGTTGTCCGGGTCCTGGACGGCCTGTGCGCCGCGCGCGGTGGACCCGTTGAGGATGCCCAGCAGCTTGGAACTGTTGGCGTTGCGGATCTTGTGCGTGCCGTCGCCGTTGTCGACGATCGTCCACCGGTGGTCTTCGGTGCCGTTGTCGGCCCATTGCAGCACCCGGGCGTTGTCCGCTGTGGACATCTTGTCCACGCCCAAGACCTTGTTGCTGTTGAGGTTGCGCAGCCGGACTGCGGTGCCGTCGGGCACCAGCTGCCAGTTGTGGTCCGCTGTTCCCGTGTCACCCCACTGCAACGCCAGTCCGCCGTCGGCCGTGGACATGTTCTGGATGCCGAGGACCATGCCGCTGGACGCGTTGAACAGGCGGTAGCCCGAGTTGGTGCCGGCCCCGATGTTCCAGTAGACGGTGTAGTTGTGCCCGTGGGCGTCGTAGAACGGCCCGAGGTTGACGGCCGCACCATCGGCGGTGGCGGTGAACGCCAGCGACGTGGAACTGGTGCGGGTGACCGAAGTGGCGTCGAGGGCCGGCAGGGTGCTGAAGACCGTGTCGCCGTAGTTGCCGGACAGCACGACCGGGCCGTAGGTCACCGCGGCGACGTTGGCGTTGTCGTTGGCGGGCTGGACGACGACCCGCATCGGCAGGCGCACGGTGACGGTGTCGCCCGAGGCCCACGTCCGGGTCAGGCTCGCGTAGGTGCCCGGTGTGGTGGCCACGTTCTGCGCGGCGCCGTTGACGCTGATGGTCGCGCCGCTGGTCCAGGACGGGATGCGCAGGCGCATCGTCCACGACCCGGCGGCGTCACCGGTCACGGTCAGCGTGGACGTGTCGCCGACCGGGAAGTTCGTGGCCTGGGTGACGGTGATGCCGCGCTGCGACCACGTGAGCGTGGACGGCGTGTAGAGGTTGACGGTCAGCGTTGTGCCGCTGTGGAAGTAGATCGAGTCGGCCAGGCGTGTGTTGACCTCCAGCGCGGTGCCCTGGCAGCACCAGAACGTGCCGTAGTCGGTGCTGAAGCTGCCACCGCCCACCGCCGGACCGGTCACACCCCTGCGTCCGCCCGGGTTGAGCGCGGTGAAGTAGCAGACGTGGCCGTGGTCGCTCGCCGGGTCCTGCTGGCCGAGCAGGTGGTTGAGCAGGGCGCGCTCGTAGAAGTCGAAGTAGGCCGCCCGGTCGGGGTCCAGCAGCCACAGCTCCCGGGTCAGCTTGAGCATGTTGTAGGTGTTGCACGCCTCGCACGCGTCGGTCCGCAGGTAGGAGGCGATGGCGTTCGGGCCGCGGAAGTGCTCGGCCTGGCTGTTGCCGCCGATCGCGTAGGTGTGCGCGGCGACCGTGATGTCCCAGGCGTTGGACGCGATGTCCCGGTAGCGGGTGGTGCCGGTGGCCTTGTACTCCCGGGCCGCCCCGATCCACTTCGGCACCTGGGTGTTGGCGTGCAACCCGTTGAGCCGGTCCTGGTTGGCCGCCAACGGGTCGAACACCACGGCGTGGTCGAACCGCTGCGCCACGGCCAGCCACCGGGCGTCGCCCGTCTGCTGGTACAGGTCGGTGAGCACGGCGTTCATGCCGCCGAACTCCGTCTGGAGCGTGGCCTGCATCTGGGCGGTGGTCAACCGGGCCGTGCGCCAGTCCACCCACCCCGCGAACCGCAGCAGCACGTCACGCGCCTGCGTGTTCCCGATGTAGCACCACACGTCCAGCAGGCCGGCCAGGGTCTTGTGCACGGTGTAGTACGGCACACCCCTTGGCCTGCCCGCCTCCAGCAGGTCGAAGTCCGATTCCGGCAGCCCGGACAGGTACCCGGTGGTGAAGCCCGCGGCGGCGTTGTTGTCCTGGCACTTGGCCAACTCCGCCACCATCTGGTTGGCCTTGTCCCGGCACGTCGTGTCGCCGAGCACCGCCCAGGCGTTGGCCCACGCGCTGAGGAAGTGGCCCTGGCTGTGGCTGCGGAACGCGAAGTTCGGCGCCTCCCAGCCGCCGCACGCCGCCGCACCGCCGGTGGAGAGCCCGTGGTTGGCGCGGAAGTTGTAGAGCAGCCGGTCGACGTCGATGAACCGGAGGTAGGCCAACGTCCGGTTCTGGTTGTCCTGCAACCGGCTCGCCGTCAGCCGCACCTGGCCGAGGTCGAACGGGAACGCCGAGACGCCGAGGTCCGCGCGGACCGGCGGCACCACCGCGGCCCCGGCGACGGGGGTCAGCGAGGGGATCAGGGCAGGTGCGGCGGTCGCGAGGGTGGCGACCCCCGCGGCCCGCAGCAGCCCGCGGCGGTTCAGGGCTGAGGATGACATGGTGCTCCCTGGATCGGCTGCCGCCGCTGCTTCGAACAGCCTCGGCACACCGGTGTGCTCGACAAGGTGAAGTGATCGACGGACGTCCGTGTCGATCGGTGTGGCGGACCGGGCCGACGCCGGCGTTTCCGGTCGTCAGTACGCGGACACCGCGTCGGTACGACGACACGGCGTCGGTCGGCCAGGTCTCGGTGCGGCGGCCCGGCGCATGGCGCGGTGGGGGTATCGCATCGTCGACAACCTCTCCATCGGGGTCGCACGCGGTCCGAGACCGGGGCTTGGACAGATGTTAGCGTTAACAATTTGCCTTGCGGTTCAGGTCACTGTCCAAGCTCGGTATGGGCTATAGGAAACAACGGTGTCGAGGTGTTGTCAACGGCCTGTTTCGCCGACTTTGCGTCTGAATCGCGCCAGTTGCTGTGAGCGCTAACAGGCCCTGGTAGTTCCCTCGAGCCACCCGGACGACCTGCCACTGCCGACTGTTGGCACCCGTGTCGGTGGCCTGGACGATCCGCGCGCCCCACCGCCGTGGACGAGCCGGACACCGCCGTGGACGAGCCGGACACCGCGAGGACCTTGCCGCTGTTGACGTTGCGCAGCCCGCTGTACCCGTTCCCCGCGTCGATCAGCTGCCGGCGCTGGTCGGGCCGGTCGAGGTCGGCCCATTGCACCACCTGCGCGTTGTCCGCTGTGGACGCGTCGAGCACGTCGACCAGCTTGGCGCTCTTGCAGGTGGAGATCTCGAACGCGCCGCCCACGGCCTCGAGCCTCCAGTGCTGGTTGTCGGCGTTGCCGTACGTGTACTGGATGAGGTTCGCACGATCCGAAGTGGATCCGGACATCACGTCCACCGCCCGTTGACCGTGTACTCGGATAGCCGTCGAGACCACGGACCGGTCGACGCGGGCGAAGCCGACCTGCCGGAAACGGGGGAGAGGGGCGTCGGTGAGGCCACTCTTCTGCTCATCGCACGGCGCCCTGCGCGCTGCGCGATGCCCGTGTTGATGCGGCGGGCGCGGCTTACCGTTCCTCCTCGGTCTTCGGCGTGATCAGCGCCGCGAACAGGCGCGGCAGGACTTCGGTGATGTAGCGGTCGTCGGCTTCGGCGGGCGTCTGGTCCAGGAGCGCGCGTTCGAGCATCGTCTCGTAGAGGGTGATGATGGTGAGGACCGCGTGGCGCGGCTCGACCGCCAGTCGCATGTCGAGTCGGTCGAGCATGCGCAGCAGGATCGTGGCCGGCGCGTCGTGGAACACCCGCTCGGCGGCGGCGGTCGGACCGCGCAACTCGGGCTGCCGCAGCGCCTGCGCCCGGAACTCGATGTTGAGCAGGTACCACGTCTCGTCCGCGGTCAGCGAGTCCATGAACAGCCGCCCCGCCTCCTGGAGCACCCGCGTCGTCGTGCTGTCGTCGTCGGGGTCGATGGCGTCCAGCGCCTTGTCCACGGCCGCACCCAACCGCTCGGCGCGGTGCTGCATCTGCACCTTGTGGACGGCGAGGAACAGCTCCTCCTTGCTGGCGAAGTTCGAGTAGAACGCGCCCCGCGTGAACCCCGCGCGGTCGCAGATCAGCTCGACCGGGGCATCGCGGATGCCCATCTCGGCGAAGACCGCGTACGCGGCCTCGACCAGCCGTCGCCTCGTCTCGGCCCGTCGGCGCGTTATCCACGGTTCGACACTCTCCGTGGCCATCGATTCCCCCGCGTTCCGATGTGGGGCGCGTGCTCGCGTGGACGAGCGGGACCGCGCCGATGCTGTGGTTCGTGGCGCTGTCGCCGAAGGCCCTCGAAGGCGCCGCGGGGACGATGGGACCGCCGCCCCGTCCAGGGGCCGACATCGTGTTCTTCCGCGCGCAGGCCGGCTTCAACAGCTTCCGCTACAGCAGCGACGAAGCGGGGTTCCTGCACACCAGGCACGCAGACACGACGATGTTCCACCTCGCGCGGTGGATGCTGACCCCGCTGCCGGAGACCGCGCTGGTCGCGAAACGGGCCAAGATGGGCTCGTCGGCCCTGCCCATGCGGGTCGAGATGGCCGGGATGCGGCTCGTCCCCACCGCCGCGCCGCCGAAGATCCAGCCGCCGGACCCGATGGACCTCATGCTGACCGACGTGCGGTGGGCGTTCCGGCCCTCGGGAGTCGAGACCGCCCTGGCACACGGCCCGGCCGCGGACATCGCGTTCCTGCCGCTCGGGTTCGACGCGGCAGCCGCGCCCGACCCGTTCACCAGGGGCGGGGGCTACACGGCCCTGCTGCAACCCGGATCGCTCCGGGACGTCATGCGCAGCGCCAGGGCACTGCTGTGGATGCGCGGTGCGATCAGCCGTTCCGAGGTGGCCACTCCCACCCTGGACCGGCAGATCTGGTTGCTGGGCAACAGCGCGGCCAACCGGCTGATGTTCGACTGCCTCAAGGGCAACGCGGACGACGTGCACCGGGTCATCAGCCTCGACGCGACGGCCCAGAAGGAGAACCTGCTGTTGACGACGGCCGTCCCGATCTTCAAGGACATCGCCGGGAAGCCGGGCAAGAGGTTGAAGGTGGTGATCGTCACCAGCCCCAACATGTGGGGCGACGTCAAGAAGAAGTACACCCACATCAAGAAGCAGGTCGAGGACACCAAGGTCGACGTCGCGGTGCTGCCGTCGGACGCCGAGTGGGACGACTACTGGAAGTACCCGCCGACGGCCACGAGCAACCCGCTGCTCACCGAGGTGCTCAGCGCGTGGGCGACCAGCGGCCTGGCCGCGAGCAAGCGCTTCGGCACCCAACCAGGGAACCTCCAGTGGTTGTTCTGGCACGAATGGGTGGTCGACGGCGGACACCTGGAGACCGCACCGGCTATGCGCGTGCGACCGTTCTTGGAGGACGCGCTCTTCCTCCTCTAAGTGCGAGTTTCCAAGCTTGGGCGGGTGGATGGCCTTTGGTGCGGAGACGAGGGAACGTGCCTTGACCCTGGTTCGAGTCGTGAGGCCGCAGCCGTTGTTCACCTCTCGCGGGCGACCGCCGTGGTTCCGAGCATCCCGACCGCCACCCAGACGACAGCGGGCCGGCCGTTGGTCCTCGTGCGTGCGTAGCGCTAAAGCTTTCGTGCTCGACCTTCCGGCATCTCCTGCTCCCACCAGCCGCGCGTGTCGACGTTCGCGGCGTCCGCCAGCGCCTCCAGCTCCGCGATCTCCTCGTCGGCGAGCTTGATACCGCGAGCTCGGACCAACCCGTCGACGTGACCCGCCTTCGTGACCCCGATGATCGGGGTGGTCCCCTTGGCGATGGCCCAGGCGGTGGCGATGTCGGCGGCGGACGCGCCTCGGTCCTCGCCGATCGCCGCCATCCTGTCCGTCAGCGCCTGGAGCTGGGGCAGGATGCCGTTGTACGTGGCCGCCCGGCTGCTGCCCTCCGGCAACGGATGAGCCGGGCTGTACCTGCCGCTCAGCGCCCCCTGCTCGAGGACCATGTAGGAGAAGAACGGCACGTCGTGCTCGCGGCAGTGATCAAGGATGCCCGCGCGCTCAGCGGCGCGGTACAGCAGACTGCAATGGTTCTGGACCGCCTCCACACGGAAGCCGGCCTCGCCGAGGATCTGATCGGCGAGAGCGATCTGCTCCAGGTTGTGGTTCGAGACGCCGACATGCTTGATCCTGCCGCTCTTCAGCAGCGGGATCAGAAGCGGCGTCCACCGGGTCACGTCGGCGGGGTTGTGGATCCAGTACAGATCCACGTAGTCCGTACCCATCCGGTCGAGGCTCTGCTCCAGCATGTCCGCGACCGGATCGTCGCCGTCGCCCGCGGCCTGGGGGGTGAACTTCGTCGACAGCTGGTACTCGCTGCGGGCGTAGCCCTTCAGCGCCTGAGCGAGGACCGTCTCCGAGCGACCCATGCCGTAAACCACCGCGGTGTCCCACAGCGTGAACCCGTTCGACTGCGCCTTTTCGACGACCTCTCGCAGGCCGGACGCGGTCAGCGGACTGCCGAAATAGCCGTCGCCCGCCTCGCCGCTGTCTCCCCAGGCCCACGTGCCCAGCGCCACCGACGGCACTGTCAGCGTCTTGCCCGTCATGTCTCCTACCTCCAGTCACGCACGCCCCACGGAACGTTCGATCCCCAGAAGACCGCGATCGCCGGCACCGGAGAAGGTCGCGTTTGTCGGGGGTACAACCTCAACCCCCCTCGCGCCGTGACCAGCGGCTACCGTGAACGACATGGACCAGCTGCCCGGAAACCGCGGCGAAATCCGGGACTTCCTCGTCGGCCGACGCGCCAAGATCACCCCGGCGCAGGCGGGACTGCCGACCAGCGCCCGTCGCCGGGTCGCCGGGCTGCGGCGCGAGGAGGTCGCCGTCCTCGCCGGCGTGAGCACGGAGTGGTACACGCGGCTGGAGAAGGGTCACATCGGCGGCGTGTCCGAAGACGTCCTCGACGCGGTCGCTCGCGCCCTGCGACTGGACGACGACGAACGCACCTACCTGTTCGACCTGGCCCGGTCATCACGGCCCGACAGTCGCGTGCCGTCGCGTCGCCGGGACCTCGACGTCCCGCCCCGGGTCCGTTGGATGCTCGACTCCATGACGATGTCCTCGGCGTTCGTGCGCAACGGCCGCACGGACGTCATCGCCGGCAACCCCCTGGCCCGAGCCCTGTTCGCGCCGATGTTCGACAGCGCCACCGTCGACGAACGAGGCCGTCCCAACATCGCCCGCTACATCTTCCTCGACCCCGGTGCCCACCACTTCTTCGTCGACTGGGACGCCGCCGGCATCGCCACCGCCGCCCTGCTACGCGCCGAGGCCGCACGCGAACCCGGCGACCGCACACTGCGCCAATTGATCGGCGAGCTGTCCACCCTCAGCCCCGAGTTCCGCGACCAATGGGCGGCGCACGACGTCCTGATCCGCCACGACGGCATCAAACGCCTCCAGCACCCCGACGTCGGCCACCTGGAACTGACCTTCCAACCCCTCGACCTACCCCTGCCCGGCCGAGCCGTGCACGACCTGATCATCTACACCGCCGAACCCGGCAGCACATCCGAAGACCGACTCAAACTCCTCGCCAGCTGGGCAGCTACCCGATCCCGGACGGCACAGCCCACCCGCCACTCCCCGCGGCCCGACACGCTCTGACGCCCATCTACGCCGATGTGAGGCGTAGGGCTTTCCCATGCCTCACAGCTGCCGAACACGCAGGACGCCGGTCGGGTAGTCGCACCGGCCGCCACGTGGTCTCCACGATCTGGCAGGCCGGCCACTTCGACCAGTCGTACTACTTTGCAGCGACGTCGTCTTCCGGTGGGTGAGCGGGGTTCCGTGCCCACTTGGACAGGGATGGGCACGGAGCCCGTCCGGCGTCACTGGTCGATGAACAGGCCCTGCCCGAGGCCGGAGCCGGAGGAGTCGTTGCCCGGTTGCACGGTCACGTTGTCGCCGCGCGCCGGGACGCCCACGACCGTCGGCTCGCCGTCCACCACGTAGGTGTCGTCGGTGGTCGCGCGGTCGAGGAACACGCCGAGGCCCTGGTTGTTGCCGAAGCCGAGGCTGCCCGCCCTGGTGCTCGGGTTCTGGATCGGGCCGACGAACTCACCGGCGAACGCGCCGTGGTAGCTGTCCGCGCCGGCGTCGTCGATCAGGATGCCGGTGGTGCTAGGCAGCACGTTGGCCGTGCCCTGGACGAACCGCGGGATTCGGTCGCACAGGCCCTCGCCCTCGTCGTCCCGCACGCCGCCCGCTCCCTCTGTCTGGTTGGGCGCGGAGGGGTTGATCGGTGCGGGCATGTAGTAGTCGTACGTGTCGGCGCCCGCCTGGTCGTGCAGCAGGCCGAAACCGCCGACCAGCGCGAAGCCTTGGCTGTTGCGCACGGCGGAGTAGGTGTCGTTCCCGCCGTCGTCCGACAGCAGTCCGACGCCGAAGATGTGGCCCGCGCCGAGCGAACCGGTCTTGCCGGTGTAGGTGTCGGCCGTGCCGCCCGAGTCGCGCAGGACGCTCACGCCGAGGAAGCCCGCGCCGCCGGTCATCATCCGGCGCACGACCGGGTCGGTGGTGCAGCCGGTGTCGTGGTCCGGGGTCTCCTTGACGCCGTAGGTGTCCTGGCCCGCGAGGTCGAGCAGGACGCCGACCGCGGGCACGCAGTCCAGCGCGGTCAGGCCGGGGATGGCGCGCTGGCAGCCCTGCGCGGGGCCGGTGCCGCGCAGGCCCGTGACGGCGGACCCGGCGGGGGAGAAGTTGAGGTCGACCATGTTGCCGCCGGCGTTGTTGCGGTACGTGTCGTCGCCGCCGACGTCGATGATCAGCATGTAGTCGTGCGCGTAGGTGTTGTCGCCGCACGTGCTGCCGTCGAGCCGCAGCACGGGCCAGAGGTCGAGGTCGGTGGTGCCGGGCACGGCGCACGAGGCGACCGTGGGCTGGGACGCCAGGTCGTCCAGCGTGAGCTGGAGTTCGACCGTCCGCCGCCACACGGGCTCGGCGCATGCGCGGATCCCGGCGTGCGCCAAGGGGTCGAGGCCGCCGCCGGTCTTGAGCACGAGCGGCAGCAGGCCGGTCGGGATGGCCGCGAAACGGGTCTCGGTGACTTGCTGACAGGTGGCCATCGCGGTGAGTAGGTTGGCCACCCTGCCCGCGACCTCGGTGGAGAGGCCGGAGGAGCCGATGGCCGCGGCGGCGTCCTGCGGCAGGCCGACCCCGGCGGAGAGGGCGGAGACGGCGGTGGCCAGCGCGCCGACCGGGTCGGCGGGCAACGGGGTGGTGATCGAGGTCGGTGCGCTCAACAGGCCCTCGTGGGGCTGGAGCCGGGTGCCGACGACCGGATTGACGGCGGCGATGGCTTGCCAGGCCGAACCGCTGGCGGAAGCCGTGCCATTCGCGGCGACGAGCAGCGCCACGCAGCCGGACAACGAGAGCAATGCTCGTCTTAATCGTCTCGACATGGTCGTGATTCCCTCCGAACGTGGATCAGGGCGGCCGAACTATAGAGGCGGACGCCCCGATCCACACTCGGGGAAGCAGACGGCGTCTCGAATAGCGCCGTTCGTCGCAGTGCTCGGCACCCGTGCGCGTGCCGACGACCGGCCGGGGTGCGACTTCGCGCGGATCGAGCACACGGTCCGGCCGACGGCTACCCGCCGAAGATCGAACTCCCGCTGGCTGGGGCGAAACGCGCCTGGAAGAACCGGAGCACGTGGGGCTCGTGGGCGAACACGAGCCCGCTGGTGATCTCGTCGCGTTCCCGGTGGACCTTGATCACGCTGTCGGCGACGTGGTCGATGTGGCTGCGGGTGTAGACGCGGCGGGGGATGGCCAGTCGGAGCAGTTCCAGGGCGGGTGTCCGGTTCTCGCCGGTGCGCGGGTCCCGGCCGGCGGACACGCCGCCCCGCTCGACGCCGCGCACACCGCCGACCACGTACAGCGCCGCGGCCAGGGTCTGACCGGGGAACTGCCGGCGCGGGATGTGCGGGAGGGTGGCGGCGGCGTCGACGCACACGCAGTGACCGCCGATCGGGCGCACCACGGGCACGCCGGCGTCCTGGAGGCGTGCACCCAGGTACTCGACCTGGGCGACGCGGGACCGGATGTGGTCTTCGTCCACGGACTCGGCGATGCCCTGGGCGATGGCCTCCATGTCACGGCCCGCCATGCCGCCGTAGGTGTGCAACCCCTCGTACAGCAACGCCTCGGCGCGTGCCCGCTCCGCCAACTCCGGGTCGCGCAGCCCGATCCAGCCGCCGATGTTGGCCAGGCCGTCCTTCTTCGCCGACACGATCGCGCCGTCGGTGGGCGCGCACAGCGCGTGCAGGATCTCGGCGACCGAGCGGTCGCCCCAGCCGGGTTCGCGCTGCTTGACCAACCACGCGTTCTCCACGGCCCGCGCCGCGTCTAGAAAGACGGGAATGCCGTGGGCGTGCGCCAACCCGCAGACCGCGGTGAGGTTGCCGACGCTGATCGGCTGCCCGCCCGCCATGTTCACGGTCGCGGCGACCGACACGTACGGGATCGCGTCGGCGCCGAACTTCTCGATCAGGGTCCTGAGCTTGTCCAGGTCGACGTCGCCCTTGAACGGGTTCTCCGACGCCGGGTCGTGGGCGTCGGCCACGATCACGTCGTGGAACGTCGCGCCGTTGAGTTCCTGGTGCGCACGGGTGGTCGGGAAGTACATGTTGCCGGGCACGTGGGTGTCCGGGCCGATCAGGCAGCGCGACAGGATCGCCTCGCCGCCGCGGCCCTGGTGCACGGGCACGACGTGCGGGTAGCCGTAGTGGGCCTGGATCGCCTGCTCCAGGACGTAGAAGCTGCGCGCCCCGCAATACGCCTCGTCCCCGCGCATCAGCGCCGACCACTGGAGGTCGGACATGGCGTTGGTGCCGGAGTCGGTGAACAGGTCGATGTGGACGTCCTCGGCGCGCAGCAGGCACGGGTTCCAGCCCGCCGCGCGGATCGCCTCCGCCCGGTGCTCGCGGGTGGTGGCGCGGATCGGCTCGACCATCTTGATCCGCCACGGCTCGGGCTCGTAGTTCGTCATGCGAGGACACCCCTTTCCGGTGTGGTGACACGCAGCCGGTCGAGCAGCGGTCCGGTCATCGCGGTGGTGACCAGCGCCATGACGACCATGACGGCGTAGAAGGCGCCGTCGATCACGCCGAGTTCCAGCCCGATCGTGGCGAAGACGATCTCGGTGATGCCGCGGGTGTTCATCAACACCGCGAACACCGCGGCGTCGTGGCGCGGATGGCCGGCGAGGCGGGCGCCGAGGTAGCCGCCGCCGAGCTTGCCGAGCACCGCGACGACGATGACCGCGGCGGTCTCCGGCACCAGCCACCAGTCCACCGTCGACAGGTCGACCCGCTGGCCGACGCGGACGAAGTACAGCGGCGCGAGCAGCCCGGCGATCGGGGCCAGGGCCTCGGTGTTCGCGCGGCCGACCGCGAACCCGGCCAGGAACGCGCCGAGGGCGGCGTGCAGCCCGGCCGTCTCGGTGACCGCCGCGGCCCCGCACGCGATCACGGCCGTCACCGCCACCGGGGTGCGCCGCGGCAGCCGCGAAAACGCCGGGAGCACCAGCGCGAACGGGATGACGAGCAGCCACGAGCCACCCCGCGACCCGCCGATGACCACCGCGAGCGCCAGCCACGCGGCGGCGTCGGTCATCGCCGCCACGACCAGCGCCCGCTGCCCTTCGGACCGGTCGAGGAGGTCACGCTCGGCGAGGACGCGGGCCAGCACGGGGAAGGCGGTCACGGCCATCGCCGCCCCCACGAACAGCACGAACAGCCCCGTGCCCGCCGGCGCGTGCCGCGCGGCCGGCCACACCGCGAGCGCCGCCCCCAGGGCGAACGGCACGAGGGTGGCGCCCGCGGCGAGTGGCAGCACAGCGAGGACGCGCCGCCCCGCACGGCCGCCCCGGGGGCCGCCGACCTCCGGTGTCCCATCACGCTCGGCACCGCCACACGGATCGCCGTCGTGAGCTGTCGCATCACCCTCGACACCGACGCGCCGTGCGCCGTCGCGGACAATCCGCTTCGGCGCGAGCCGTGCGCCCACGCAAAACAGGAACAACACCAACCCCAGCTGTCCGACGACGTCCACTGCGGACTCCACCTGCGTCGGCAGCCCGACCTTCCCCGCCGTGAGCGCCACCCCGAGCACCAGGCCGCAGGCGATCTCCCCGACCACCGCGGGCTGTCCGAGCCGGACCGCCGCCGCGCCGAACACCCGGGCCAGCCCGAGCAGCACGGCGAGCGTGCCCAGCGTGGCCGCGGTCATGGCGTCGCGCCGGGTACCACCCAGCGCAGGCCGTTCGTCGAGGGCGCCAGGCCGCCGGGGAACATCGGGGGCTCGTCACCGCCACCGAACAGGCCGCGCAGCTGGAGGTGCACACCCTCGGTGATCAGCTCCCCGAACACCTCCGAGTCCAGGTGCGCGAAGTCGGACCCGCTCACCCCGCCCACGAGGTTCGCGAACGCCTCCACCCGGGGGCCGCGCTGCGAGCTGATCCGCCGGGCCTGCCAGAAGTACGAGTCCTCGTCGGCGTGCAGGTCGTAGAACGCGATCAGGAAGTCCCGGAACAACCCGAACTCCCGCCGGTAACGGGCCTCGAACTCCCGGAAGCACCGGTCCTCGTCCATCCCGGCGAACACGCTGTTGATCGACCGCGCGGCGAGCAAAGCGCTGTACGTGGCCAGGTGCACCCCGGACGAGAACACGGGGTCGATGAAGCACGCGGCGTCGCCGACGAGGACCATGCCCGGCGTCCAGAACCCGGTGCGGTCGTACGAGTAGTCCTTGCGCACCCTGATCTCGTCGTACGGTGGCCGGGTGGCGCGCCGGGCGTTCCGGAGGAACTCCGCGATCATCGGGCACTCGGCGATCAGCGCGGCGTACGCGGCCTCCGGACCACCCTGGACCTTGGCCGCGAACTCGCTCCGGACGACCGCGCCGACGCTGGTCAGCGCGTCCGACAGCGGGATGTACCAGAACCAGCCGGACGGGAACGCGACGCAGAGGATGTTCCCGGAGTTCGGCGCGGGCATCCGGTGCCCGCCCTCGAAGTACCCGAACAGCGCCAGGTTCCGGAAGAACGGCGAGTACTCGCGCTGCCCGCCGACGGACTTGTGCAGCCTGCTGGTGTGCCCCGAGGCGTCGACCACGAACTGGGCCGTGACGACCCGTTCCACCCCGACGTCGTCCACGTACCGCACGCCGGCGATCCGATCCCGGTCCCGCACGGTGCCGACCACCCGGTGCCCCTGCCGGACGTCCACGCCGTGCCGCCGGGCGTTGTCCAGCAGCAGCGCGTCGAACCGGGTCCGCTCGACCTGGTAGGCGTACGAGCACGGCCCGGCCATGCGGTCGGACGCGGCGAACGCGAACGTCCACGGCTCGGGGTTGGCGCCCCACTTGAACGTCCCGCCGCGCTTGCGCACGAACCCGGCGCTCGCGATCTCGTCGCGCAGCCCGAGCATCGGGCAGATGCCGTGCACGGTCGACGGCAGCAGCGACTCCCCGATCTGGTAGCGCGGGAAGAACTCCTTGTCCAGCAGGAGAACACGGCGACCGTCCATCGTGGCCAGCGTCGCCGCCGTGGAACCGCCCGGTCCGCCACCGACCACCACCACGTCGTACTCCACGCCACTCACTCCTTCACCAGGTCCGCGGGCACCAGCCCGGCGAGCCGGGCCACCGTGCGCAGGTCCAGCACGTCCCGCACCGAACAGGGCACCCCCGCCACCCGGAGCCGGGACGCGAGGGCCGCGGCGGCCAGGCTGTGCCCGCCGAGGTCGACGAAGTCGCTGGCCGGCGTCACCGGGTGGACGTCGCCGAGGACGTCCCGGAACAGCCCCGCGACCAGCCGCTGCGCCGAGGACATCCGGAGCCGGTCGACCTTCCCCGATGGGCCGAGCGGCATCCGGTCCAGCGCGACGACCGAGGGGACGAGGTAGTCGGGCAGCACCGCGCGCAGCCGGTCGCGCACGTCGGCGAGGTCGGCGCCGGGTGCGGGCACGATGTACGCGACGAGCCGCACGTCCAGGCCCTCGCCCTCGGCCCGCACCACCGCCTGGCGCACGGTCGGCATGGCGAGCAGTGCGTGTTCGGCCTCGCCGGGCTCGACGCGGTGGCCGCGGATCTTGACCTGGTCGTCCCTGCGCCCCAGCCACTCCAGCTGCCCGTCCGGCCGGAGCCGGCCCACGTCGCCGGTTCGGTACCAACCGCCGAACGGCTCGTCGAGGTAGCCCAGGGCGACGCACTGCCCGCCTATCAGCAGTTCGCCGGGCTGCCCTGGCGGCACGGGGTCCAACCGGTCGTCCACGACCTTGACCACGGTGTTGGCGATGGGCCGCCCGATCGCCGGCGTCTCGGACTCGTCGAGGGGGCACGCGGTGGCGAACACCGTGCACTCGGTCGGCCCGTAGAGGTTCACGGCGGTCGACCCGGGTGTGTTCCGCAACCGCGTCCACAGCTCCTGGCCGATGGCCTCGCCGCCGAGGAACAGCAGTTCGGGCGGGTGGTTCAGCAACCCGGCGTCGACCAGTGCCACCATGTGCGCGGGCACCGCCTCCACCACGTCGATCCGGTGGTCCACGACGAAACGCACGTACCGCTCGGGGTCCCTGCGGACGTCGTCGGGGACCAGGTGCACCTCGTGCCCGCCGACCAGCCACAGCAGCGGGTCGAACGCCGCGTCGAAACCGAACGGCAGCCCGTGCGCGACCCTGACCCGCCGCCGGGGGAAGTGCCGGGCCTTCAGCTCGCCGTAGAGGTTGACCAAGCTCGTGTTGCCGACGACCACGCCTTTGGGGGTGCCGGTGGAGCCGGACGTGTAGATGACGTAGGCGGGGCCTGCTCCCTGCGGCCCCAACGGCCGGTCGTCGTCGCCGGCTTCGAGGTCGGTCAGCACGACCACCGGGTCGGCGGCAGCGAGGACGAGGTCCCGCCGCGACCTCGGCAGCGCCGGATCCAGCGGCAGGTAGGCGGCCCCGGTCTTGGCCACGGCGAGCAACGCGACCACCGCGTCCGCCGACCTCGGCACCGCGCACGCGACCACCGCGCCGGGCCGGGCACCGTCGTCGCGCAAGCGGTGGGCGACCCGGTTCGCCCACCGGTCGAGTTCGCGGAACGTCCACCCGACACCGTCGGCGACGAGCGCCACGTCGAAAGGACGCGCTTGAGCCCGACATTCGAACAACTGCCACCAGCCAACCGCGGGTACCGTCCGCACAGGACCGGAGAGCACCGAAGCAGCAGAGTGCATCATCAATTCTCCCGATCGTCTTCAGGGTGCGCGGAATTACCGGCGCAGAGCACCGCGCCGCGTATACGAAAAGGTTTCGCCCCAAGGGCAAGAATTACCGGAACGACCGGGTCGCGGTCGCCGGTCGACATACGGGCTGGTCAGGGTGTACGGCGGATCGGTAACATCGACATCGGACACCTCGCTCCCCGGCGCTCCCGAACATCACGGAGCGTTGTCAATCAGTCAAACATGCCACCCTGGATAGCGCATGTTCACACGACCGGAGTCGACGTAACAATTCCATTGCGGGCGAAGTACCTGAAGTTTGCTCGCGATCTACTCAGCGTGTGCCTTTCGGCGAATCATTCCGACCGCATACCTATTCTCGACGGGGGTGTTGAGCTGCGGGCGGACGGCGCAACCGCGGGTGCCGGTCGCCGAGTGGTTCGCCGTGTGCACGAAAGGGTGAATCACCGTTCCGTCCGAGCGAAGTACGGGTGCTGGTCCTGCCTAGCCCGACGTTGGCCGCCGTAGCGTCGAGGAGGAGCCGAGCACCAGGGAGACTCGCATGCTGTGGAGCAGTGTCCTGGTCGTGGGTGGCGTCGTCGCCGCAAGCGTCCTGGTGGCCTGGTTGGTGGACCGCTGGATCTCCCGTGAGGCGCGGGCCCGTTACCACGACGTCTCCGGGAACTTCTTCGCGGCGGTGGGCGCCTTCTACGCGATCCTGGTCGCTTTCGTCGTGGTCGCCGCGTGGGAGGACCTGGAGGCGGCCAAGAAGAACACCTACACCGAGGCCAGTGCGCTGCCCGGTCTCTACTTCGCCTCCACCGCGTTCTCGGAGGAGGACAAGGCCGCCTTCCAGCAGATCGCCGTCGACTACGCGCGGACGGTGATCGTGGACGAGTGGCCGCTGCTACAGGAAGGCCGGGCGAGCCCTGCCGTGGACGACGTGGCCAAGAGGATGCGCCGGGCGATCGTGACGATCGAGGTCGAGACACCACGTCAGCAAGGCCTGTACTCGGCCATGATCGAGCGGGTCAACACCATCAACACCATGCGCAGGGAGCGGTTGAACGAGGCGACCCCCTCGGTGCCCAGGTTCTTCTGGGTCGGGCTCATCGTCGGCGGCGTCCTGGTCATCGGCTTCGCCTTGTTCTTCGGCACGCCCACCTTCCTGCCGCACGCGTTGATGATCGCCGTGCTGGCCTCGCTCGTGGCCGCGTCCCTGTACTTCACCCACCTCATGGACCACCCGTTCCAGGGCACCGTGGCGGTGTCCCCGGAGGCGTTCCGCATCGCTTTGGTCCAGATGGGACAGACACCACCGTGACAGCACGGGTGAGAGATCGAGGAGCGACTGTGTCCATGACGTCTGCACGCCCCTGGCTCCGGTTCGGAGTCCTCGTCGCCGTCGTGGCCGTGCTGCCCGCGGCCACGGCCGGCGCGGGCCCCGCGGAACGGACGGCGCACCCGGAGTCGACGCCGGCCCGGACGATCGAGCTGATCGCCCAGCGCGGGGTGCTGAGCCTGCCGGCGACGCCCGCCGTCGGCGCACCGTTCGTGGCCGGCGGCGACCTGCTCGACCCCGCCGGCACCAAGGTGGGCGAGGGGTACTCCAGTTGCCTGATCGCCAAAGTCGCGCTGCCGGAGTTGACCTCGCACTGCACCTCGGCGTTCCGTCTGGCCGACGGCGAGATCCACCTGTCCAGCCTGCGTGTCTACACCGTGCAGGAGGTCACCAGCTTCAAGGACGGGCCGATGGCGGTCGTCGGCGGCACGGGCGCGTACCGCGACGCCCGTGGCGAGGCCAGCACGGTCAAACAAGCCGGGGACCCGACGAAGCCCGTCTCCTACAAGTTCACCATCACGCTCACCGACTGATCCTCAGTTCGCCGTCGAGGTCCACGGCGGCCACCCGGTCGGTCGCCACGATGCGCAGCCGTGGTCGTCCGCCGGCGTTGTGCCACTGGCCTCCGGCCAGCGCCAGGGTGGCGATGCCCGGTGCCGGACCGCGAGACCAGTCGAGCCTGCCCGCGATGGTGTCGACCGCGGTGTCGCACAGCGCCTGCCCGACGGCTGAGCGGTCCAGCGGGTCGGCCGCCGTGCGCAGCGCGTGCACCGCGACCTCCAGCAGCGCGTGCGCCAAGCCCAGCAACGGGAGCCAGGCACGCCCGGTGTGGCGCTGGTAGTCCGCTGCGAGCCGGGCGGCGGTGGTTCCGTCCACACCGGACGCCCGGCGGTGTCGTGGTGACCACGCGACCACGGTGGCGACCCGGTCCAGGGCGGGGTGGTCGACGCCGAAGGGGTAGGCCAGCCAACGGGAACAGGTGACCAGCCGCAGACCCAGCGCGCCGGACTGCTCACGGAAGCGGACGAGGTCGGCGGTGGTGGCCGCGCTGCTGACCATCCGGACACCGGCGTCGCCGAAGCCGCGCACCGCCTGGGTGAGGTCGTCGACGGGTTCGCGGTAGCCGCCCGGGTCGACAAGCCGGCGGGCGCGCGACGCCGTGGGCAGGAAGCCCATGTCACGCGTGCGCAGCGCGGTGCCCTGCGGGCCGTCGTTCCACAGCAGACCGACGGGGTCCGTGCCGGGCACGCGAGACCACAGGTCGGTGAAGGTGCGCGCGATGTCGTCCAGACCCCAGCAGAAGTGGTACGCCCAGCCGCCGTGCTGGACGGCGGCGCGGTAGACCTGCCACGGCAGGGCCGTGGACACGCACGGCAGGCCCAACTCGACCGCCGCGCGGGCGATGACGGGCAACACGGTGGTGCCACCCAGGCAGATGACGATGGCGGCCTGCTGCCGTGCCAGCCGGCACACCGCCGATCGGGCACCGGCCGCGGTGGACCCGTGGTCCGCGGTGACCAGTTCGACCGCGCGGGCACCGACGTGTGGATCGAGCGCGCGGAAGCGCTCCACGACGTAGGCCAGCGGCTCGCCCAGCGGCGCCAGTCGACCCGTTCGGCCGAGGACGATCCCGATGCGCAGGGCGCGCCGCCGTGGCCGCACCCGAACACCCCGCGGATCGGAGCGCGACGTCTCCGCATACGGCCGAGTCGCGCGCACGGTCGTCACCTCCTGCCAGAGTGCGCGGCCGTCCGCGACCGTCTCCGGGATCGCCGCGTCGGCCGGGATGCGTCGGGTGGTGACGGGTCCAGCCAGATCATCATGGCGGCTCCACCGGAATGATCCAGTTCCGCGCCACGAAGCACGGACGCACGATGCCGATTAGGGCACAGCGGACGGCATTCGGGCAATGGGCGTCAACGCTTCGAGGGACAGCGCGCACTCGGACGAGTGGACGTGTTCCCGGCGCAAGGCCCGGTCGCGGTTCAGCGGGTGCGGGCGATCCACCTCGCCAGGGCGGTACGGCGGTTGCCGTCGTGCTGTCGTTTCGGGGTGAAGGTCGATCGCGGATCAGATCGCTGCCGCGAGGGCGCCCTCCTTGGTCGTCGCGATGGCGGCTTTCAGGCCGGGGATCACCGGGACGGCCTCCGGTTTGGCCGGGGCCGGTGGTTCGGTTGCCGGGGCGGTTCGTCCGAGGTTTTCCAAGATGCGCTTCAAGGCCTGTTCGAGGGTTTGCGACGAGGTCGGGTCCTCGGCGGGGGTGGTCAGGCCAGCCTTGACCCAGACGTCGGTGTTGCGGTCGCGGAAGGTGGCCTTGAACAGGACGTCGTCGTCCACTGCCTCGATGGTGGCCAGGTCGATGGCGATGCGGGGGGCTTCGGGGTCGTCGTCGCCCAGGCCCAGGGCGCCTGGGGTCAGGTTGAACGGTGGCTTGGCGCCGCCACCCGATCGGGCCGCCGCCGCGGCGCGGGTGATGACGACGGTGGCGTAGGCCAGTTGGGCTTTGGCTTTGAACCAGTCCTGTTGGCTGGTCGGGGGCGGTTTGCGGCGGCCGTCGAGGAGCGCGCCGAGGGTGCCGGCCGGGTCCACGGACTGCCCGGACAGCTTGCGGCTGAACGCCTCTCGGGACAGGCTGCCGTTCACCCGGTCCAAGGTCAGGTTCGTCGGTGAGACGACGGAGTAGGAGATGTCCCGTCGGGCCAGGGACTCCGCCACCTCGGCGGAGTGGGCCGCGCCGATGTTCATGGCGATCGGGGCGCACCCCTGGCGCGTCGCGATCTCCGTCGTGAGGTCGGCCATCGTCGCGCTGCGTCGGGTGGCCGCGTCGAAGAACTGCTGGGCCTCGCGCAGGCCCTCCCGGTAGTCGGCGACCTGCGCGCCCACCTGGCGGGCCTTCTCCTCCAGTTCGGTCCCCAGCTTGCGCATCTCGCTGCTGCCGATGATCGGGGACTTCCGTTCGAGCAGTTGGTCGCGCTCGCTCGTCCACGGGTTCGAGGCGATGATGAAGTCGATGCCCTCTTCGTGCTTGCCCTGGTCGATCAGCGCGGTGGCCTGCTTGATCTGGTCGGCGGTCATGCTGGTCAACGCGATGGCGGTCAGGTAGCCGGTGTAGGCGCGTTCGTCCACACCGGACTGGCCGACCTGGTATTCCTGCTCGTGCTCGATGGCGTGCAGGCGGACGTCGGGCAGGACCATCGCGGCGAACTCGGCGGCGCCGACCTCGCCCTGCTCGAGCAGTTGCAGCGCCACCGCCCGGCGGATCCCCTCGTCGGGCAGCGAGGTGAACCAGTCGAGGGTCGGCTGCGGCTTCTCCACGACGCTGCCTTCCAGCGCGACGTGGCGCAGGCCGGCGGTCTGGTGCAGGCGGTTGAGCATGATGGCCAGTTCGACCTGCCCGACGCGTGACGCGTGCTGCTCGTCGAGCACGATCACGGAGCGGGCGCCGGTGTTCCTGGTGTTCGTCAGGGTTCCGACGTCCGCGTACACCTCGGAGCCCAGCGCGAACGGTGCGCACGTCGCCGCGCTCGGTTCCGAAGTGGTGCAGCCGGCGCTGTACCAGACGAGGGCCACCGCCAGCACGGCGGACCTGGCCGACCGCAGTCGACTTCTCACGGGAGTTCCCCCTGGTTGACGGCGCTCAGAATTCGAGCGCTTCGTTGATCGCGAGTTGTTCGATGTCGTACCGGGGGCGCAGGGACCGCAAGGCTTCTTTCGCCGCCGTCGTGCCCGTTCTCGCCAATTCCCAGATGATCCGGCAGCGCACCTCGTGGTCGAGGCTCGCGTCGAAGTCCGCCACGAGGCGCGGCACCGAGTCGCTCGACGTGGCGGGCGTCCACCCCGGGAACCGCTCCAGGCGGGCGAGGTGGACCCGCGGCGCGAGGTGGTGCTGCGCGAGGTGGGCGGCGGCTTGGACGACCGCCCCCGGCTGCCAGCCGAGCGCCGCGCACAGGGCGCGGGAGCCGGTCAGGTCGGCCTCCGGCCACGCGCGCCGCATGTGCCGGCGCAGGAGTTCCACCACGTCGTGCTGGGGCAGGGCGTCCACCGCCACGGTTCGCAGGTCCGGCCAGTCGTGACGGCGAGACGTGATCACCACCGTCCCGGTCCGGGTTCGCGCCAGCCGTCGTGCCACGTGGTCCGGGTCGGTCACGTCGTCGAGCACGAGCAGCCACTCGTCGTGGGAGGCGAGCCAGCGCAGGCTCGTCTCGACGCCGTGCGTGCCGGTGACGTGCGGGGCCAGGGCGAGGGCCAGCTCCGCGAGGCCCGCGTCGAGCGCGTCCGGCGAGTTCGCGGTGATCCACCACACGGGAGCGAACCGGTCGGCGTGCAGTTCGGCGAACCGCGCCACCAGGGCACTCTTGCCCACGCCCGCGGGTCCGTGCACCACGACGGCCGTGCGGTCGGCCGACGCGGCCAACCGCGCCAGTTCGTCCTCGCGGCCGACGAACACCCCCGACGTGACCGGGATGCGGCCGAGTCCCGGCGGGAGCGGGCCGGAGTCCGCCGACAGGGGGCCGTGGATCGTGATGTCCCCGCCGGCCTGGATGACGTGCGCACCGCCGGACGCCCTACCGATCTGGCCGACCGGCGGAACCCGGTCATCGAAGCCGGCCACACCACACCCCACACGAAAGTCCGGAACGCCCTCACCGAAACGCACGCGACGTGCCGCGACAACGCAATTCTGCGGACTGGTCGAATGCGCGGGGCAAACGAATGAGCGCGGTTTTCGTTACGGCATCGTGCGAGTTTCCCCATTCGCGGACGCGCGCCCGCTGCTCATCGACGGGGCGGACCAGGCCGATGCCCTCGCCGGGTTCGGCGTTGGAGTAGATCGCCACCTGGTAGCCGGCGGTGGCGATGTCCAGTCCGAGGGCTGAGGCGGGGCGTCCTCGCCTGCGTCGTCCCGGACGGGTCCTTCGGCGGCAGGATGAGAAGTGCGACCCCACTCGTCCACCGAGCAGAGTACGCACGGGGATGGTCGAAATGACCGGTCCCGTCCCACCAGCCACCGTCAGGGGCTTGCAGGACCGCACCCGAGCAAGCTCCGAAGCGCGAGAGCGCCCCGGCGACAACCGCTGCTCGGGCCGCAGGTCCTGCTCGTAGTCGTGCCTGAGTTCGTCGTCGACCCACACGCGCACGCGGGGCCCCTCCAGGTTGACCGCGCCCGTCGCCCGGAACAGCTCGAAGTACTCGACGTACCCGATCTGGCGGGACTGGTGGTAGCCCTACATGTTGCGGATCTGCTCGCGCTCGTGGCGCGGCCCGATCGTGCGCTTCCAGTGGTACAGGTTCTCCAGGTCCACCCCGTGCGCGACGCACCCGCCGGGGAAGCGGATGAAGCTGGGCTTCAGGTCCCGCAGCGCCTGGAGCAGGTCGGGACGGAAGGTCAGCGGCTCGCCGTCGGACCCGAGGGGCCGCACCGAGACGCAGTCGAGGTCCACCACCGCGCCCGCGGGCACCGTGAGCCGCAGGTCGCCGCGCCCGGCCGCGACGGCGGTGAAGTCGGCCTCCACGCGCTGCCAACCGCCCGGGTCCGCCACGAACGCGGCCCGCGCGAGCCCGTCGCCCACCTCGGCCTCGATCCGCGCCGGTTCCCCTTGCGCGCGAACGAAGCACGCGAGCCGGTACCGGCCGCCCTCGGCGACGCCGACGCCGTCCCAGCCCTCGTTCACGAGCACGGCCGGGCCGGTGACGCGCACGTGATGCGCGTTGTTCACGTGCACCGGGTCCTCCCGGCGCACTTCGACCCGGCCGACCGTGCTCCACGCGGTGAGCGCGTTCCAGCCCTCCCAGTCGGCCTCGGTGAACTCGAAGTCGCCGTTGCGGACCGACTCGGCGTTGAGCCCGCCGTCGAGGGCGTCGTTCAGGTCCTCGATGAACAGGCCCCACAGGTCGGGGGCCGCGTCGGCGCAGGGGCGCCGACGCGGACAGTGAAACGCTCGCTCATGCGAGGGCGCCCGAGACGGTCACGAAGGAGTGTGCGGGCAGCTGCGCGCGGAGCTTCGAGCTCTCGATGTCGACGTTGATGACGGCGGGAACGGCGTCGTTGCTCACCAGGGGCCTTCCTGGCGGTCGAGCGGTGGTGTCGCGACGAATGACATTGACGAGAACAGCCTGCTACCGACACCGACTGCGCTTTCGGTGGTGGGCCATTCGGCTGGCAGCCGGTGGGTGGCCGAGGACGGTCAGGCGGCGTCGCCGATCAGCTTCCAGGGCTCGTGGTCGGCGTCGGACCCGGTGCCCGGGGCGCTGCCCCTCGTCTCCCACTTGGCCTTCCAGACCTTGCCGTTGTACTTGACCGTGGTCTGCTCGATCGGCTGGGTGGCCGGGGAGTAGGTCTTGGTCGCGTCCCAGGTCCCGGCACCGCAGCCACCAGCCGGCGGGGTCGCCGTGCCGAGGCCCTTGAGGTTGTCGGTCGCCGGCGCGTACGCCGTGCCGCCGATCGACAGACTCGTGTTCACCGGACCGGTGATCGGGAGGAAGTAGATGATCGGCAAGTCGAGCGACTTCCCGGCCGGGATGATCTGGCAGTAGTCCAGCGTCGTGCTGACCCGGTGGAACGTCGTGCCGGGCGTCAGCTTCCACTGGCCACCTTGGACGTCGGTCTGCCAGTTGGCGTCCTTGACCAGCGGTGACGTCGAGGCCGGGATGTCGAACGACAGCTTCGTGTCCTTGCCGCCGCCCAGCGTGCGCCCGGTGTTGTTGGTGATCCGGACGGTCGGCTGCAACGGCCACAGGTTCGCCGTCGCGGTCGGGTAGTTGACCATCTCGACACTCAGGTTGGCGGTCACCGTCGGCGCGACACCAGCGCTGCCGGTGCGCAGGCTGTTGTCATAGGCGCCGATGTTGCCCAGCTTCTCGTTCAGCCGGGTGGTCAGCGTGTACCCCATCCCGCACGGGAGGTCCGGCTGGACGTCCGCCGGGCAGGAGTAGTCGCCGCCGAGTTCCCACATCATCACGCCGCCCGCACCGGTCGACCTGACCAGGTCGGCGACGGCGTCGATGCCCTGCTCGTCCTCGATCGACAGGAACACCTTCTTCTGGTCGTTCCACAGCCACGACGTCTTCGTGGTGTCGTCCCAGTACCTGGTGTACTGGCCCGTGCGCCGGTCGGTGAGGTCGGTGTCCGGCGTCAGCCCGACTCTGCGGGTGTAGATCGGCGTGATGTTCTTCTCCAGGTTCTTGGTGTGCCACAGCGGGTTCGTCCCGGAGCCGAGCTCGGTGCCGTTCGTGGTCTTGTCGTGCCAGATGTTGTCGATGCCGATGGCGCCGTCACCACACGGCCGCACGACGCCCGTACCCGGCTCGCAGCCGCTCGGCTTCTGCGAGGTGCCCCACAGACCGTTGGTACCGCCGGTGACGTTCTGCCAGCCGCGCGTGTAGTAGGGCACTCCGAGGTTGACGCGCCCGGCCTGCATCGCGCCACGCATGTACTTCATCGCCCAATCGGTGTTGAAGTACCCGATGCCCCCGTACTCCGGAGTGGCGTACTGATCAGCCAGTTCCGGGTCCTTGCCGTCGTCGAACAGCGCCGCGTTCGGACCCACGACGTTGTTCCAGGTGCCGTGGTAGTCGTAGGCCATCAGGTTGGTGAAGTCCTGGTAGTCAAGCGCGGTCTGGTTGGCCATCCCGCGGGTCAGGTAGCCGGAGGCCGACGACGCCGAGGTGAGCAGGTAGTACTTGTCGTCCGCGACCGAAGCCCGGTTCAGCGAGTCCCGCAGCGTCTTCATCAACGCGGTGTACGCCGTGGGCAGACCCTTGCGACGCGGGTTCGACACCGCCCAGTCGTTCGGGTTGCCGGTGTTCTCGAGGACCGTGGGGTACTCGAAGTCGATGTCGACACCGTCGAACCCGTAGGTTCGCAGGAAGTTCACGACCGAGCTCGAGAACGTGTCGATCCCGCTCCGGTTGACCGAGCCGTCGGCGTTGGTGGTCATCGCGTAGAAGCCACCGGAACCGGCCCAGCCACCGACCGAGATCAGCGTCTTCACCCGCGGGTGCAGGCGTTTGTACTTCGTCAGCAGGTTGAAGTGCCCCTTGTAGGGCAGCGAGGGATCCATCTCGGCGCCGACCTCGCCGGGCCACTCCATCCGGGTGGCGTTCGAGTCGACCGTGATCTGGTTGTTCTCCACCGACGCGAACGCGTAGTTGAGGTGGGTCACCTTCGACCACGGGATGTTCTTCACCAGGTAGTGCGGCGTGCCGTCGGCGCCCGTGCGGCCACCGTTGAAGTAGCCGACGACCCGGCGGTTCCGGCCCTGACCGAGCCATTCCCGGCCGTCACCCTGGTAGACCTTGCAGTACGGCGTCGCCACGCCCGGCGTGGCCGCCAGACCCTCCGGCCGGCAGTCGCCGGACGCGCTCGGCCGCGATCCGCCGTCGTCGCCACCGGGGTGCGACTCCATCGGGTCACCGACACCACCGTTGACACCGAGATCACCGGCGCCGCCGTCGCTGCGGCTGTCCTCGCCGTAGCTCGGCACCAGCCAGCCCTCGGTGTCGCCTTCACTCGCCACGGCCGCCTCGTCGGCGGTGTTCGCCGTCGTGCCGGAGCGGGTCAGGGCGAAGTCCTCGATCCCGTCGCCGTTCAGGTCGGCGAAGGCCCCGTAGGTGCCCTGGAACGGGTCGTCGGCGCGGATCACGCCCAGCGACTTCCAGCCCTCGGCGACGCTCCACGGAGCGCCGGTGTTCTGCCAGGCCCGGACCTCACCGGTGACGTACTCGACCCGGACCGTGTCGGCCTTGCCGTCACCGGTGATGTCGGGGAAGGCGACCTGCGCACCGGGCGACTGACCCGGGGTGGCGAAACCCTCGACCTTGCCCCAGCCGCCCGGAGTCGGCATGCCCTCGCCCTCGTTGCGCCAGGCGCTCGGGAACAGCAGCCGGTTGAGCGTGATCAGGTCGTCGCGGCCGTCACCGTCGAGATCGGAGAAGTACAGCTCCGGCCAGTAGGTGAGGTCGTTCGCGACGATCGTCGCGCTGCCCCAGCTGACCCGGCCGCCACTGCTGGTGTTCCGCGACATCCGCATCGCGGGGATGCCGGTCGGCGAGTCGGCCGCCGGCAGGATCCGGATGTAGTCGTCCTTGCCGTCACCGTCCAGGTCGGCGAAGTAGACCCGCGCCGGGTCGTTCCCGCGGTCGGCCGGGCTGATGTCGCCCAGCGGCACCGCGTCCTGGCGCGGGTCGTGGTTGCGCCAGCCGGTGACGCCGCCGTCCGCGCCGACCACCGCGTAGTCGGCCTTGCCGTCGCCGTCCAGGTCGGGGAACCCGATCTTCGAGCCGGTCGCGGCGGCCTGGAGGATCGTGCCGATCGGCTCCCAGACGTACGAACGGCCGCTGATCAAGCGCTGGAGGACCGCGATCCGCACGCCTTCGGCAAAGGCCTCCGCGATCTTCCGGTGACCGGCGTCGGTCGGGTAGACCTCGTGGGTGATGTCCTCCGGGGTGACCGAGCCCAGCTCGACCAGCACCAGCCGTGCGCCGTCCCTGGTCTTGGCGTGGGCGATCGTGCGGAGCGCGCTGTTGTAGGCGTCGATCCGGGCCTGGTACGTCGGGTTCGTCGACGGCGGCAGGGTCCCGAGCAGGACCGTGGTCGTCGGCGAGGTCTGGTGGATCGCGTCCAGGAAGCTCCGCATCTTCCCGGCCGTCGTCGTGCCGTCGGCACCGCCGGCCAAGTCGACCGTGCCCGCGACCAGGGTCATCAGGTTCGGCCGCAGTGTCCGCAGCGCGGGGATCGACTCGGCCTTGATGTCGTCGATGCCCTTGCCGTCGAACCCCATGTGGTCGGGGTCGCCCTGCCCGCCGTCGTTCAGCGCACCGACGAAATCCGTGCGCTTGACGAGGAGGGCCGCCGAGCCACCGACCACCGCGGCGGTGGTCAGGCCTTGCACGATGCGGTGCATGTAGTCCCGGAAGCTCATGCCGTCGACGGTGTGCCTACCGGCCGTGATCCCGTCACCGGTCGGCATCACCCGGAGCTCGTCGATCGACGGGGTGGGGCCGGCCGCTCGGAGCTGACCGGCCTGGACCGGCCGGTGGTCGGAGTCGCCCTCGGGCCGGACCGTGACCGCCGGCGGTTGGTCGAAGAAGTGGGTGGTGACGAAGTAGTCCAGCTCACCACCGTTCTGGTGGGTCGGGCGACCCGCGTTGTGGATCCGCAGGTTCGGCGGGAAGTTGATCCGGCGTCCGAGGACCAGTGGGTCCACGTTGAAGTCGCCACCGACCGTCGCGTTGTAGGTCCGGCCGCGCTGGTTCCCGAGGGCCTCGATCCGGTCGTCGATGGCGTCCAGCATCGGCCCCGAGTCACCGCCGCCGTTGGTCAGGCCGTGCATGGTGAAGTACCACTCGTCGCCGAACCGCGCGCCGAGCGCGTTCCGGCCGGCGTCGACCGGGTTGCCGACGACGATCAGCTCGTCGGGCACCTCGGTCAGGACGAGCGCGATGTTGACCCGGCCGCCGATCCGACGCGGGTTGGTCGCGTCGTCGTCGGTTTGCAGGAAGTAGACCTGACGGGTCATGGGGCCGTCATTGCGGTCGGTGTCGACGACCCAGGTGCGGTGCAGCACGGTGTGCTGATGCGGGTTGCCCTGGCTGTCGTACGTGGTGAAGGTCTGGTCGGGCTCCGCGAAGCTGTTGAGGGGCGGGTGCGGGCCGACCTCCTGGAGCATCAGGATCGGCACCTGAAGCGCCAGCCGCCGGACCGTGTTGTGCCACTTGCTGTCGTTCTGTGCCTGGTTGTTGCCCCCCTGCATGTTCCAGGTGATCATGGGAGTGGTGGCCGCGGGGAAATCGGCGGCGGCGGGCGGAACGACAAGTGACCCCGCCAGTGCGACCAGCACCACCGCTGCGGATATCGATCGGCGTAACAAGAGTCCTCCCCTTTTCCTGGCCGGGTGATCGGTCCACCGCGGCCTTTCGCTCTACAGCAGCTTGTCCCGCGTGATGGGCAGGTCCCGCACCCGTCGGCCGGTGGCGTGGTAGACGGCGTTGCCGATGGCGGCGGGCACGCCGGTGATCGGGGTCTCGCCGAACCCGCGTGCGCCCAGGGCGGTGCTGGCGGGGTCGGGGTGGTCGACGAAGTGGCTCTCCACGGCCGGGGCGTCCGCGCACACCGGCACGAGGTAGCCGGACAGGTTCGGGTTGACCACCCGGGCGGTGTGCCGGTCGTGGACGGTGTGCTCCATCAGCGCGTGGCCGATGCCCCACGTCACGCCGCCGAGCACCTGGCCGCGGGCGGTGCGGCGGTTCATCACCCGACCCATGTCGTGCGCGGTCACCACGCGGGTGACGCGCACCGAACCCAGCCTGGCGTGCACCCGCACCTCGACGAAGACCGCGCCGTAGGAGTGGCCGGGCGTGTTCCGCAGGCTGCCCGTCGTCTCCACCGGTGCGCCGTGCCTGCCGACGACGGCGCGGTAGCTGTCGCGCCGCGCGCGGTCGCGCACGTGGAACAGGTGGCCGTGCGCGGTCACCACCTCGTCCGCCGGGACACCGGCCAGCGGCGACCGCGGGTCGGCCACCGCCAGGGCGACCACCGCGTCCCGCGCGGCACGGGCGGCGCGGTCCACCGGTCCGGTGACGCTCGCGATCGTCGCCGAGCCCGCCGACACGCCCGCGTAGGGCAGCGCGCTGTCGCCGATGACGGCGGTGACGGCGTCGAGCGGCACGCCCATCGCGTCGGCGACGACCTGGCCGATCACCGTGTACGTGCCGGTGCCGATGTCCTGGGTGGCGATGCGCACCACCGCCCGGCCGTCGGCGCCGACCGTGACCGAGGCGGTGACCGGCGGGTCGGCCGGTGCGGCGGCGAAGGTGTGCGCTTCGGTGGCCATGCCCCAGCCGACGTGCTCGTCGCCGTCCTTGGTGGCGCCGGGCCGCGGTGCGCGCCGGGACCAGCCGAACGCCTCGGCCGCGATCCGGTAGCAGTCGAGCAGGCGCTTGCCCGCGATCGGCGAGCCGGTCTCCTGGTCCACCGCCGTGTGGTTGAGCTTCCGCAGCTCCACCGGGTCCACGCCCACCTGCCAGGCGAGTTCGTCCAGCGCGGTCTCCAGGCCGAAGTGGGCGGTGGTCTCGGGTGAGCGCATGTAGCTGGACGAGGCGAGGTCGAGCGGCACGCCCTCCTGTCTGATGTGGACGTTCGGGCAGTCGTAGAGGGTGCTCGACGAGTCGCTCTCGTTGAAGATCGACTCCTCGGTGCGGCTCAGCTGCGCGACGGTCGTCTCGACCAGGGCGGTGAGCTTGCCCTGACGGGTGGCGCCGATCCGCAGGTCCTGGCGGAACTGCGCCCGGTGGCCGGTCAGGGTGAACATCTGGGCGCGGGTGAGCACCAGGCGGACCGGTCGCCGCGCCAGCCGCGCGGCGGCGACGGTGAGGATGGTGTGCGGCCAGACCGGTCCCTTCGCGCCGAAACCACCGCCCAGGAACGGCGCCAGCACGCGGATGCGGTCCGGTGGCAGGCCGAACGCGGTGGCCAGGACCGACCTGGTGAGGTTGACCCCCTGGGCGGTCTCGTGCACCGTCAGGCGGTCGCCCTCCCACTGCGCCGTGGTGGCGTGCGGCTCGATCGGGTTGTGGTGGCGCGTCGGGCTGGAGTAGCGGGCCTCTAGGCGGACCTCCGCGGCCTCCCACGCCGCCGCCGCGTCGCCGCGGGTGATCTCGTTGGGCCGGCCCCGGAACGGCAGCGGCAGGTGGGGCGGTTCGGTCGCGTCGTCCATCGACGCCGTCGGCGGTTCGGCGCGGTAGTCGACGCGCACCAGGTTCGCGGCTTCCCGCGCCTGCTCCAGCGTGGTGGCCAGGACGATCGCCACGGGTTGGCCGGCGTGGTGCACCGCGGTGCCCTGCAAGGGGATGAACCCCTTGATGTACGGGAACGTCGGCACGGTCAGGCGCGGCAGGTCGGCGTGCGTGTACACCGCGACCACGCCGGGGTGCGCCAAGGCCTGCGACGGGTCGATGCGCACCACTTCGCCGCGTGCCACCGTGCTGGTCACCAGGAACCCGTGCAGCGCACCGGGCACCGGGTCGTCCGCTGGGTACCGCGCGGCGCCGGTGACCTTCGCGCGGCCGTCGACGCGCGCCACCGGGCGTCCCACGAGTTCGACGTTCACCGCAGGCCTCCCAAGCCGCTGAGCAGTTCCACCAGCGCGCGTTGCACCAGCTCGACCTTGAACCCGTTGTGCGGTCGCGGCACGGCGTCGCGCACGAGCACGCGCCCGGTTCGCTCGATCGCCGCCACCGTCAACGGCTCGCCGCGCAGGACCGCCTCGGCCTCCGGGGAACGCCACGGGGTCGTCGCGATCCCGCCGAACGCCAGCCGCACGTCGCGCACCCGGCCGCCGCGCAACTCCAGGACGGCCGCGATCGAGACGACGGCGAACTCGAACGTGGCGCGGTCACGCAGCTTCAGGTAGCGCGACCGGACCGCCGCCGTGCCCCGCGGCACCTCGATCGCCGTGATCAGCTCGGCGGGCCGCAGCACGGTGTCGACGTGCGGCGCCTGCCCCGGCCGGAGGTGGAGCCCGCCCACCGGGACCTGTCGCGGACCGTCCGGCCCGAGCAGGTGCACGACCGCGTCGAGGGCGAGCAGGGCGACCGCGAGGTCCGAGGGGTGGGTGGCGATGCAGTGCTCGCTGCCGCCGAGCACGGCGTGGCCGCGGTTCCAGCCCTTCAGCGCGGGGCACCCGCTGCCCGGCACGCGCTTGTTGCACGCGGAGGCCGCGTCCCGGAAGTAGCCGCACCGCGTGCGTTGCAGCAGGTTCCCCCCGATCGTGGCCATGTTGCGCACCTGCGGTGACGCGGACGCCTCCAGCGCCTCGGCCAGCACGGGGAAGCTCTCGCGGACGGACCGGTGCTCGGCCACCTGCCGCATCCGCGCGAGAGCGCCAACGCGCAGGCCGCTCGCCGAGTCGGTGATCGATGCCAGGTCGAGCCTGCTGATGTCGACGAGGTGCTCGTGCCGCTGGGCGCCGTCCCGCATGAGGTTCAGCAGGTCCGTGCCGCCCGCGATGAACGCGGCGCCGGGCGTCTGCCGCGCCACGCGCACCGCCTCCGCCGGGTCCCGGACCGGGAGGTAGCCGAATGCCCTCATCGGCGCACCTCCCGGGCCGCGTCGGCGACCGCGTCCACGATGTTCTGGTAGCAGGCGCAGCGGCAGAGGTTGCCGCTCATCCACTCGCGGATCTCCTCCGGCGACCCGGCGTGCCCCTCCCGGATGCACCCGACGGCGGACATGACCTGACCGGACGTGCACGCGCCGCACTGGAAGGCGTCGTGGCGGATGAACGCCTCCTGGACCGGGTGCAGCCGATCGCCGTCGGCCAGTCCTTCGACCGTGGTGATGTCGCTGCCCTGCCTCATCACCGCCAGCGTCAGGCACGACTTGACCCGCTCGCCGTCGACCAGGACCGTGCAGGCGCCGCACTCGCCCCGGTCGCACCCCTTCTTCGTGCCGGTCAGCCCCAACCGCTCGCGCAACGCGTCCAGCAGCGTCACCCTCGGCTCCACGGTCAGGACCTGGTCGCGGCCGTTGACCGACAGGGTGATCTCCGCGCTGTCCCCCGGCGCGATCGCGCTCGGCCCGGTCGCGTTCGGCGCGCCTGCCTCGGCGTGCGCCGCGGCGGGCAGGAACGCGGTGCTCGCCGCGGTGACCGCGGTGGACTTCAGCACCGTCCGACGTGTGTGCCCCCGTGCGGGGCGAGATGGCTCCGGCACCGCATGCTCCTCGACTCGGAATATAACGCGCTATAGCGCTGTATGTAACAGAGTCAGGTATACCGGTCCGGTTTAACGATGACAACCCCTGGCGTATAGCATCGTTACATGGTCGGATCGACGCGCCAGCACATCCTCGACGTGACCGCGGACCTGCTCCGCGACGTCGACATCGAGGCCGTGTCCATCCGCGACGTGTGCCAGGCCGCCGGCATCACCGCGCCGACGCTGTACCACCACTTCGGCGACAAACGAGGACTCCTCGAAGCCGTCGCCGCGGAGGGCTTCGCCCGCTACCTGGCCGAGAAGCAGGGCCGCGGGCCGTCCGAGGACCCGTTCGAGGACCCGTTCGAGGACCTGAAGGCCGGGTGGGACGGCCACGTCCGGTTCGGCTTGACGAACCCGGCGTTCTACGTGCTGATGTACGGCGGCACCAGGGCGCACGAGCACCCGTCGGCACGGGAGGGGTTGCGGGTGCTGCACGACATGCTGGTCCGCCTCGCCGAACGGGGTCGGCTGCTGGTCACGCCCGAGGAAGCCCTGCCCACCATCCACTCCGCGTGCGTCGGCACGACGTTGACGCTCATCGCCGACCCGGACGCGCCGGCCCACGCCGACCTGTCCCACCGAGTCCGCGACGCCGTGTTCGCCGCCGTCGTCAAGCCGGAACCCCCGACCGGACAAGGAACCGAGGCCCTGCCCGACACGGCCCGGGCACTGCTGGCAACCCTGGGCAGCCACCGCGAGCCGCCCCTGTCACCGGGCGAACGACTGCTGCTGACCGAACTGCTCACCCGCCTGGCCTCTCCTTCCCCCGGCCGAGGCCCGTCCGACTGAACGCCCGACCCGGGCAGCGCACCCGCGGAGCCGACCAGGGTTGCGCCCCGCCGGTTTCACGCGCGGCGGCGGAAGATCACTGATCTTCGAACGCCTAGTCGGCCGCGTTCGAGAGTCCCGCGGATGAACCGCGCAATTCGAGCATCTGGGTGTCGCTGATGGCCTTGATGGGCTCATCGGGGTCCAGCGGGCAGCGGAAGTCGCCGCCCGCGGTCAAGGATGCCAGCACCCCGCCCGACATGCAGGCCGGGTCGAACAGGCCGGGCGGGTCGCAGAACGGCCGACCCTCCCCTCCGAGCCACGCGACGACGCACCCCTGTTCGACCACGTGCTCCAGCGTGCCGCGGACCGCTTCCAGCCAGGCGGCACCGGTGGGCCAGGAGCCCACGGCGACGTCCCAGCACGGCACCTCCCACGTCTCCCCGTGCAGCAGGGACTCCTCGGCGTTGGTGCCGTCGGGCCACAGATCGACCGGGAACGCCGGAACCCGCCGGCTGTGCCGCCGGGCGAGGCCGTAGACGGTGAACCCGGCCACCTCGTCGCCGGCCACGAAGACCGTCAACTGTTCGCGCGCCGGGGTTTTCACAGTCCCCACTTCTTGAGCTGGTTGGGCGAGGGGACCGACGAGGACGCCAGTTCCCCCGCGTACGGGCCTTCCTTGAAGACGAACACCGCGACCTTCCTGCCGTCGATCTCGCCGAGGAACCCCTTGACCCGCGTGCCACCCAGTTCGTGGTCGACGGTCTTGTCCGGGCGCTCCAGGATCGGCGTCAATTTGCTCCGGAACAGCTCGGGGCTGGTCTTGCCCTGCCATTTCGGCAGGACACCCGCCTTGATCAGGTTCTTCGTGCCGTGCTGCAACCGCCGATCCGTCAACGCTTTCACTCCCTCACCGGGCGCGAACCCGATGGTGTGGCCGCAATTGTGCACCAGAACGGACGTCGCGCCGGCCTGCACGTAGTACGTGTGGGGACCGGCGATCGTGAGGTTGTGGACCGTGCCGATGCGCTCGTACGGGTGCCCGCCGAGGACGGCGACCGGGCCGCGAGTGCTCGCCAGCGCGTCGCCCTCGCGGAGGGCGCCGGCGGGGACCCACCCGCCCCGCTCCGGGGCCCAGAACGGGTGGTCGGTGGTCGCCGTGACCGAGCCGTCGGCGGTGTCGAGCCGGACCACGTGCTTGGGGCCGGTGCCCGTGATGTGCGCGAGGACGGGTTCGGCGGTGGTCCGGCCGGTGGCGGGGTCGGTGGCCCTGACCAGGGTGCCGGGCGTGACCTGCTCGATCGGGCGGACGCTGCCGTCGGCGAGCAGGACCGGCGTGCCGGGCACGAAGCTGTTCGGGGTCGGGCAGTCCGCGGGGGCGCGCTCCCGGCGTTGCCGGTTGAGCAGGTCGTCGACCTCGGTCCGGGCGGAGGCCAGCGCGGTCACCTCGACCTGGCTGCGCCCGACCCAGTTGTAGGGGACGGACCGGCCGGTCGCCCGTGCCTGCGCCTCAGCCCGCGACTTGAGGTCGGCGATGATCGCCCCGCCCTCGGGGGCCGAGCAGGAGACTTGGCCGCTGACGGTGTCGCCGACCACGGGGAACGAGGCCGGCGGAGTGGTGCACCGGCCGGCGGGGCGGCCGTTGACGGTGAAGGCCGCGCTCATCGTGACGGTCACAAGGCCCTGCGCGACCCGGACGGTGGGGCTGCGCGGGTCGAGCTTGCCGGTGAACGACGAGGTGGCGGTGCAGCCGGTCAGGCCGCACACCACGTCGCCGTCCTTGTCGACGACGTCGAAGCGGAAGCTGCCGTCGACGGCGTCGGTGAGCTCCCGGGTCTTCTCCGCGAGGGTGTCGTACATGCGGCCGACCAGGGCGTCCTCGACGATCGGGGTGAGGTCGACGCCATCGGAGTCGGCGATAACCGGAGCCTGCGGGGACGGCAGCGCGGTCAGCGAGAGCAACTGGGACGGTGGCAGGCTGAGCAGTCCGCGCGGTTCCAGGCGCAGCACGCGGTAGGGCGCGTGTTTGGCGACGAACAGGCTGCCCACGGCGGTTTCGGCGCGCAGTGCATCGACCCCGTTCGCGGTGGTCGGGGGCAGGTCGTCGGTCGGCGAAGGCAGGTCGGGTAGGTCGTCCAGGGCGGCGGCGAGGCGTTCGGCGAGGTCGAACGGTGAGCTGAAGTCGTCGAGGCCGTCCGTGAAGACCTGGTGGTCGGTGGGGTGTCCGGTCCGCCACTTGCCGTCCTGCGGCAGACCCCGGTCGTCACCCTTGGCGTAGAACACGCCGTCGACGCTCAGGACCTCCTTGCTGCTGCCCTGCCAAACGACCGTGCCGAACTGGTGGCCGTACCGGGTGGTGGTGACGTCCCGCTTGCCGAGCCCGGCCGTGGTGGTGTCGGTGTAGCGCACCCCGTCGGCTCCGGCCAACGCCGCCACGGCCTGCTCGAACGGCGCCCGGTCGCGCGGCTTGCTGGGCCAGGCCACCCACACGATCAGCCCGACGACGACCGCCGCGACCGCGACCAGGACCAACGCACGGGTCTTACCTGGTGCTCGCTCGCTCATGAGTCCTCCACCACTGATCGGCTGGATCACCGATGGTGGCGGTGGCCACATGAGGTTTCGATGACGGCTGGATGCCGAGCCCGGCTACGGCGGTCGTGGAGGTGCCCGCCGGCATCGCAGCACTGAGCCGCGGTTCCCCGCCGTACGATCGGCGAAGGTGTCCCGTTCCCCGAGCACCCAGGCCATCTCCGCGCACACGCCCACCGCTCCGCCACCCCTGCTGGGACACGGTTCTGCGGTACCAGTCGATGCAGCAGCGTGCGCGTGAACGCGATGCCGTCCCCATCAGGTGCCAGCCCGTGCGCGGTTGGTGGACATCGAAGCAATCGCTGCCGTGACCCCATGAGGTACGGAGGCTTACGATGCGTGGAGGGGCTGGTGCGCTCGCCTGACATCGGTAGTCGGGATGGGGTGGTCGTTGTGGTGGTGTACCCGTCAGCTGAAAGGAACGAGGCAGGCCGTCGGGGCGAGTTGTTGGCCGAGAGCGGTGATCTCGAGGGTGCGCTGCGGGTGTGGGCCGAGGCTTACGGCGAGATCGAACCCACCACGAAGCGGTTGGCGGAGTTGTATGCGGAGAACGGTGACCTGAACCACGCGGTCTCGACGTGGATGCTCTCGGATGCCCTGCGGGGCAACCCGCTCGGTCGCCACCAGCAGTACCGGAACTCGCTGTCCTGGGAAGAACGCCTCTGGGACGATGACGACGACGGAACCGGCGATGAGGGCTGGGAATTCCAACAGGCGGAGGTGCTGGCCCGGCTGCTGTTCGAGCGGGGGGACGAGGCGGCGATGGCGGAACTCCGGGCGATGGCGGCGCACGGCGACTACCACGCTAGAGCGGTACTCGGAGAGTTGGGCTGACCGCGAATCATTCGTTCGCGTGTCGACGGAACCCGTATCCAGCCAGGCGCTGCCGGTTCCTGCGCGTGTGTGGTCGTCGATCACCACCCACAGCCCCACCGACCCCGGCCCAGCCGCCACGAGCTGACGTGCGGGGAGGTCGACGACCTGCTGCGGGCCTTCGAGCACGGACGTGTCCCCCGACAGTCCTTCTACAGCCCCGCGGCGTGGAGCGCCTGCATGAGTTCCTCCTGATTGCCGTAGGAGGTGGTGAAGTACTCGAAGCCCGGTGCGAAGTCGAGGCCGGTCCGCTCGTGCAGTCGCCGCAGCGCGACCAGCACCCGTGCGGCGAGTGCGTGGTTCGAGCGTCGGTCGATGGCGGTTCGCGCTCCGCGGGCCAGAACCGCCACCGTGTCCCGGTCGCCGCGCTCGGCCAGGTTGTCCGCGAGCAGCACGACCACGTGTTCCGGCGCGAACTCCCAGCACCACTCGACTTCCTTCAGCTCGTTGAGGACGAGGGAGACCACGTCGCGAGGGTCGCGCAGCCCGGTCACGTGGGTGAGCGCCCGGTGCTTCGCGTCGTCGACGGCGTCGAGTTCCGCGGCAGCCGCCAGCAGGCCGTTGTAGGTGAAGTTCAAGGGAGCCCGCATGAACGCCGTCAGCCACATGCGCGCCGCCTCCCGGCGCTGCCCCGTGGCCGAGTACAGCTCCGCCAGCACGATGTCGCCGCGCGAAGGGCGCGAGTCGGCGCGCTCCAACACGTCGATGGCCTCCGCCAACCGGCCCGCCGACCGCAGTGCCTCGGCCATCGAGACCTCCCGCATCGGATCGTCGACGTCATCGGCGTAGAAGGCGACGGGTTCGTCGTTGTCCAGGCCCTGGTCGAGCGCGAATTCCTCGCGCAGCTCGCGGATGCGCCACCGTCGCTCGGCCTGCGCCGTCGACTCGCCCTGGGACGTCCCGGTGATCTCCCGCTGCAACTCCGCCAAGCGCTCGCCGTAGGCGGCCTTCGCCGCGTCGTCCAGTCCGTCGTAGAACACGCTGACGTGCAGCGGTGTCTGGACGTCTGGCCGGTTGACCTGGAGGTCCGCCGTCCACCGGCCGAGTTCCCGCGGGTCGGTGGGCTCGGCCGCGCAGACCCACGCCACGCCCTCCACGATCCGCTCGCCGAGGTCGAGCAGCGTGTCGTACGCCTCGTGGGTGTCGAAGTAGACCGGCGTGTGCGCGACGTGCCACATCAACCGCTGGAACACGGGCCGGATCAGGGCCGGGTGGCAGATGCTGCCGAGTTCGAGGGCGGCGATGAGGCTCAGTGCCTTGTCCGCCCACGGTTCGTAGTTGGCGCTGCTCAGCTTCTTGTGCCCGTTGAAGGATTCCGCCTGCGCCAGGAAGTCGTCGACATCGGGCAGGGCCACGAGGTCCAGCGTGTGCCACGCGGTGGTGGCGCAGTGCTCGCAGAACTCCTCCGCGCAGAGGTCGCACTCGCCCAAGAGCAGACCTTCCGCCCCGGTGAGCCTGATGTCGAACTCGACGTCGTCCACGCGAAAGGTCGCGTCGATCTCTCCGGGCGACGCTGTGAAGCTGATGGGGCCGTCATGCGCGCCCGCCCTGGCGACCCCGTCCTCGCCTACCATCGCGACCAGGTCGGCCTCGGTGAACCATGCCCTCATGGGAACCCTCCGATCAACACGTGCGGCGGACGAGGCGACGTCGAGAAGGTGTCAGCGACGGCCGTACTCGGCGTCGTAGAGGCGTTGCAGTTCGGCGGCACGCGCCTCGTCGCAGGTGCGACCCGGCAGTTCGGGATCGCACCTCAGCCGCAGCAGCCGAGCCCGGACCGCTCCCTCCGTGCGCCCGTGGCGGACGGCGAGGTCCTTGCGCCGCGTCTCGGCGGCCTCCCACGGGTCGGCGGCGAGCCACTCGTCACGCAGTGCCGCGTCCTGGTCCGCCGTCCACGAGGCATGCGAGTTCGCCGGCCCACCGGGGCGAGGTGGGCTGGGGCGCGGAGCCGTCGTGTCGGGCGCCAACGGCCAGGAGCGGGCACGGTCACGGACCTCGTCCGCGCGAGCGCCGAGCTTGTCGGCGCCGACGCGATCGCCACGGGCCGCCAACCCTTGTGCCCGCCGCTCCAGCTTGTCGGCGTACGCGAACTCGTTGTCGCGGTACCACCGGGCCTGCTGGGCGTGCAGCTCCTGCGGTGCGACTCGTCCGACGGCATCGGGGTACGTCCTGGCCAGTCGCCATGCCAGCCGCGCCGCCGCGATCGCGTCACCCGAACTGGTGTGGGCGCCCTCCAGGCGGACCTGGTAGTGGTCGCACATCGCGGCCAACGTGCGCTTGCCCGCGCGCTGCGGATCGAGCTGCCGGTCGATGCACAGCGGATCGACCACGGGACCGCCGAGCGGCAAGCCGCGACCGTGGTGCCGCTTGAGTTCGGCGTCGAGCATCGTCAGGTCGAACACGGCGTTGAACGCGCACAGAGGTGTCGTTGCCGTCCACACCTCGGCGAGCATGGTGGCCACCTCGGCGATCACCTCGGCGGCGGGACGCCCCCGAAGACGGGCCACCTCGGTGGTGATGCCGTGGATCGCCGTGGCGTCGGCGGGGATCTCGACACCTGGATCGGCCAACCAGGTGTGCGTCCGGACCTGTGGCCGCGTCCGCGGCGGACCGGGGGTGATGACGATGACGGCGGCGGTCACCATGCGGTCTTTCCGTGGGTTGACGTCCGTCGTCTCCAGGTCCAAAGCGACGAGGGGACCGTCAGCCCACGACCGTAACGCTCCGATCATGGGCACACCGTAGCGATGGGCTGGCGGTGCGGGATCCCGGAGCCCGGGCAACCGTCAGGGTAGGAGGATGCGGTTGTCGGGGCTGGTGAGCAGGAAGCGGGTGGGGTGGCGTGAGGCCGCGACGCATTCCGCCGGCTGTCGCCCAGCTCGTTCGACACCGCTGGGTGGTCGAACGCACGATCTCGTGGCTGACCGGCTACCGCGGCCCGACCAACCGCTACGAGCGCCACGCCGACGACTACTGCGGACCACTCACCCTCTCCGCGGCGTTGACCTGCTTCGAACGACTCGCCAGACTCGCCATACGACAACGTCCGCGTGCTGGGCTACCTGTTCGACCGCTGCCCCGTCATCCGCGAGTCCTGCCTGGGCGCGCACATCCGCACCTCGCAGCCGTGGACCGACACGGGCTCGACGTCGTGGCGCAGCGCGTGGTTCTTCGAGTGCGCCAACACCGGCCCTGGCGTCAACGCCAATCGGCCGCAGCTGAGCTCCACCGCGGCGGCGAACCACGCGCCGCAGAAGTGCCTGGCGGGTTCCGGCCGATGGAACCCGGTCGGGTGACCGTGCCACCAACCAAGGCGAAGGGGTAATCGTGCTGGGGAGAAGACTTGTCATCGGGGCCGCGGTCATCGCGGTGTTATCCGGCGGCGTCACGGTCGGGACGGCGTCCGCGGGGACGGTCGGGTTGGGGCTCGACTACACCTGCGGACCCGGGGTGGTCGTGCACGCCGACGTCACGGCCGTCGTGCCCGACGAGGGGGTGGCCGGCGGGAACGTCCCGTACCTCGAACCCGCGTACATCGACGTGGACGTGACGTTCGCCCTCGACCGCGCGCCGGCCGGCGTCCGGATCGACGGGGACAGCACCGCGTCTCTGGCGGCGACCGTCGTCGGCCCCGCCGGGACCACGGCGACCGCGGCTGCGTTGAGCTTCGCGCCGACCCTGCTCACCTCGTCCGGCGGGCTGGTGAAGGCCGCCGGCGGGTTCCCGCAGCTGAGCCTCTACCCGGCGGGGGACTACGCGATCCGCCTGGGCGACCTCACGCTGTCCCTGCGGCCGGAACGCCCGGACGGGACGCCCGCGGGCGCCGCCATCACCGTGACCTGCCGGCACTCCGGCCCCAGCGACCTGCTCACCGTGGTCAAGTCCGAGTCGAGCATCATCGAGCACCCGGTGCGGCCGTCGCAGTTGCGGGTGACGGCCGTGACGCCGACCAGCGTCTCGTTGAGCTGGTACTCCACTTCGTGGTGGTTCCCCACGATCGGCTACGACGTGTTCCTGGACGGCGTGAAAGTCGCCTTCGTGACCGACAAGCAGGCGACGCTCACCGGGCTGGGCCCCGACACCCAGCATCGCGTCAAGGTCACCACCAGGGACTCGTACGGCTTCTCGTCCCCGAAGAGCCAGGGGCTGGTCTTCGCGACGCCGCCGCGCGGTCGGTGATCGCGGACACGCCTCGGGTGGAGCGGAGATCGACATAGGATCCGCTGCTTGCACGTCCTCCTAGACGAGTAGTGCCCGCAGGGCGTGCGCTTTTCGAAGGGCTCGCGCAGCAGACCTCCCGACTTGGGCTTCTTCCGTCATCCTTGGCGGCCTGCCCGCCGGCGAGGCTCTTTTCACGCTCTTCAAGATCTTTGAACGCAACGCTTCGCTCTCAA